>JAFWTK010000099.1 GCA_017518935.1 Prevotella sp. | reverse complement strand
TTTGAAAACAATTGAACCGATGGAAGTGCACAGGGAGTTAAGAACGATGTGTAATACAGAAACTTCAAAAAGTGATCAGTAGAACCGACCCCATGATTGGATGCGACACCTTACTATATCTAAAGATGAAGGGCTCGCATCGCTGCGGGCCCTTTGTCACTAAAAATTTCACAAGGTGTGCGAGCATCACTGCTGGCGCAAATTAATCAAAAATGTTTTGCCAAAAAATGGGGCTCCGCTGAGTCCCGATAATGTTAACCTTAAATCTAATACATGAAAAACGGTTGCAAAGATAAGGTGTTTTTTGATACTAACAAACTTTTCTGGCATATTTTTTTTGGCAAATCTTAAATAAAAATAAAAGATTTTTGGCGTTTTGGTGTTATCGATAAAATGGGGGATTTAGTCGATAAAAAGTGGGAAAAGCCCCAAAACGGCAAAAATGGCGATTTGGCGGTTACAAAATAATTGTATACCTTTGTGCCGTCTAAAATGTCAACCTTAAATCGGGAGACTATGACAAGACATTACATTAATTTTTGAAACTTGCATAAAATCTATTGAAAATATGAACGAGATAGATAAAAAATACCAAATTGTGTCGGCAGTGTCGACACAATCTCTGATACAGGATTTACGTCAGATCATTGAGCAAGCACGTGGTCGTGTAGCCGCTACTGCCAACTATGCATTGAGCATGATGTATTGGCATATTGGCGAGCGCATCAATCGCGAAGTGCTTGATAATAAGCGCGCTGAGTACGGAAAGCAAATTGTCGCATCAGTGGCGCGACAATTGAGAGAGGAATATGGCTCAAAGGGATTTGATGAAAAATAATAATGGAGGAGCGCCAATGAAGAAATAAAAATATGGGTAAAAATTTGGATTTGTCGAAGATTTAGACTATCTCTGACATTCGTCGAAGATAGGCTGCATCTCGGAAATAAAAATAAATGCTAATTTATTTTGTATTTCGCTCGATTTGCAGTATCTTTGCAGTCCAGACTTATTAGAAAAAGGAGCCAAGTCGTTCGAACTTCGCAAACTCTAGCAGGTAAGTAATAGTTAAGATATACGACGAATGGCCGCTGACTCACGTAAAAAATTACGTGGGTGTCAGTGGTTTTCGTATATCGAAGGTTTTGCTAGAGCCTGCGAAGTTAATCACTGCCCCATGTTCTTTTTTCTTTTCCAAGGGGTAAATGTGAGAAACAGCAATAATAAATCAACAATTAACTAAATTACAACAACAATCAAAATGAATGTAAGTACAAAACTCCTGAAGTTTCTGGAGGGAATGAGAGTATTTGAGACCTTATTAGATGACGAAAGAGACATCTTTCCACTTTTCGGACTTTGTTTCAATATCACTGCAAAGACCGTCCTGGGGCAACAGGAAGAGTTTAAAAGAAATTTGCAATTGGGAATACTCTTAGAGTTGCTGGACTACGATGTCAATGAGGTGTCGAACCCCCATAACTTTACCGGTACTGGTAAACTACAATATGAGTTGTATCGCTATGGTGACAAAAAAATCATAGATGTGCTGTATGCCATATTTGGTGAGATACTAAATGGAACATTCAGAGAACTCTACGATGATCATCTCTTGGAACATATCAAAGAGATAGCGAGTAATGCAAGAGAAAACATGGATCAACAGAAAGAGGCAGACCCCGAGATATTCGAAAAGAACTTCCCTAATCTTATGAATCGCTACAACTGGAGTGAGTTGGAAAACAAATACCAGGAAGAGAAGAAAAAGCACTCTGTGACAATGGAATGGCTTCGGGAGAAACAGGAAAGGGAACTGCAAAAGGTATTGGAATTGGGTATCATGAGCCATGCCGACGAGCCCTCTGTGCAGGCTATTGAGGATTCGGATTTCCAGTATCATCAAAGTTTCCTGTCGCATAAGTTTAATCCTTCTGTTGACTATAAGGAGGCATATACCCAATATATGCGTTATGCCACAAGGCAGGAGGGAATGATTATCACAAAACTGGGTGAGTATGGCCAGTATATAGCCACCTATATCAATACATTCCGTCCGGAACAGAAAAAGGCCCTCTTTGGTATCATTAAGATGTTTAGCCTTATCCATGCGGATATGGTGAGATTAAACCCTGAGTTAGGGAAGTATCTGGGTCTTTCTAATGAAGAGGGCATCGAAGGAACCAAATACTTTGGCATCTACATCAATCTGCTGAAAATGTTTGAGGAATCTTGGTATAAGGAGTTCCGCAGTGATAAGAAATATAGTTTGAAATGGATAGAGCAGTTCCTCAATGATCTAATGAGATCAGAGTGGAGGGATAAGATTGCGAATGATTGGTATAAGCCGGATAAGAAGAAAACGGTGCTGGGCTATATCATCGGGTGTCTGATATCTGCTGGTGTCTTGGAGGGCAGTGACTCTGCCATTGCTACTGCTGTGGTTAAACATATAAATTTTGACAACAAGGCAATTGTAGGCAAGACGATAGCAATAAACTTCGGAAAAGGAAGAAAGAAGGGATATTGTGAATGGATTTGTGACTATGTAAAGCATTGATTTTTGAGTAAAAACTCTGCTGAAAACTCTGCTGACGCTCTGCTGAGAATGTCAGCAGTTTTTTTTTGCTCTTTTTTTAATTTTCTGAATCCTCGATAAACAAAGGGTTTGCGGGCTGTTGAATAGACTCTACTGAAAACTCTGCTGAAAAAAAGTTTTTCAGCAGAGTAGCAGAGTTCTACTTTTGCACCTGCAAACCTGAGGACGCTCAGAGCCAGTTTGCAAGTGTTCCTTGACTTGTTGATACAGTTCCTTGCATGACACACATGCACACTTACATACGCACGAACATTATTTATTCACTATAAAGGTCGCCTGAAAGGGGGCGACGTAAAATAAAGTTATTTTTATGACAAGAACAGAGATACAGGAATTCAAGAGATTCCTACACGTAAGAAACATCTACATGATGTTTTCACAGAACTATCGTCAGAACCACCTTTCGGTGAATCCACCAACCCTGGAGGCCTATCTGGAAAAAGCCAGAGCCGAAAGCGTGATACCTCAGGCTTTCATCTATCCCAAGTCGATTTACGGAAGAGACTTCTGGTTAGCCATCCATGAGGAGTGGAACGAGAGACTATCCCAACAGAGGGCCAGCCAGACCGAGACAGACCAACTGGAGAGTTTGGGACTGGAAATCATCGATGTCAAATCGAAGTCTTCCTGTCTTGGACTACCGAAGAATACCTGTTCGCTGAGTCTGAGAGGCGGTAAGAGGCTTACTCTGAATGTGGAGCACTCGAAGATGGTGGCCAAGAAACTTTCAACTCACATGCTGCTGACACGGAGCCGTCAGACTACCGACGTGGTGCTGATGTTCAACCGGGTTCGAGGCATCGAGGTGAAGTTCAAGTCAGGTACCAGCGGTTTGCAATTCAACAACGCTGAGTTGGCTAACCATCTGATAGAACTGCTGAATCTCGATCCTGAACAGGAGTACTTCCAGTTGGGGATTGAGTTGCTGACAGAGACGAAAGATTATCTATTGTTTATGATAAAGAATAAGGAAATAGACTAAGGAAGAGAACTAAGGAATAAGACCACGAATTGAACGAATTGAACGAATTGTTTTATGGAAGCAACAGTAAGAATTCTGAATCAGTCGGGACTGATGACACGTCAGTACCTCGACAAGAAAACAGGTGACCAGAAGGTTATCAATTCTGTAACCCTGAAACTAACGGATGGTTTGAACATTTTCCTCGGGGAGATTACCGGTGAGAGGGCTGTCAACTGTCCTAAGTTTGACCCAACCCGCCAATATCGGGTGCAGTGCTCGATGGTGGTACGTGAGTGGAACTCTCAGCAGACTGGCGAGGCCATGCAGGCCACGACAATCTATGTGGATAAGATCAACATGATGTAGTATGACTTTAGAGTATCTTGAGATTATGGAAGAAGCAAAAGAAGTGAAAAGCGGAGAAGTGAAAAGTGAAAAGTTTGCTACCGCACGGAAAAAGTGTGTGAAATCGTTCAAGTCGAACACCCGTGTCTTTGATGACAATTCTATCGAGGTGACACCACAAGAAAGGGGCGAACCCTCACAGATTGATGTCAAAAGAGTTGGGCGTTCTAAACGCTACACCACCAACGGGAAAACCCCGTTGACTTGTCTTGAACTGAAATGTCCCGAGGATGTGCCTGACAAGGCTGCCTATTTCCAGAAAGAACTGGCAAAACTCACGAAGGACATACAGATCAAAGAACCTACCTTGCCGAAAGGCGAGTTTCTTATCAACGGCGACAGGCTCAAAGTCTGTTTCGTTAAAAAAGAGGGCAAGGTGACAGCCTGGCTCACATTCGAGGCTAAAGGATTGTTGGAAATAAGGAGAGAGTTGTACAGTCTGACAAGCGAAATCGATAAATGTTTTGTAATCAATCAAGATTCGATTTGCCCACAGCAATAGTAACTGCTGAAATCTTCAATATTTTGGTGGACAGTGCTCAAACTCGCTGGCTCACAACTGAGCACAGAAAGTTGCGGGAGGCACTGCCCGCCATTCTTGAAGGAGATACAGAGTTGCTTAATCAATGGGCGCAAGATGAAAACTTCATTAAGTTCTGCCAAGGGCAGGAAGCAAGTAGGAAAAGAGGGTCTGGTGGAAAGACAAAAGGCGAGTTGTTTCAGGCTCTGCCTCTTGAAAAGAAATTACAGACCTATTGTGATAACCTGAAAAAGTCACTACCATTTGTGATCTTTATCGCCACCTATGTTGAAACCGCCTCTGCAAGCGGTAAGTTAGGGTGTTGGAGAAAACAAGCGGCATGCAGATTGAATGGGTTGTGTGTGATAGACTTTGACCACATAGAGGGAGATTGTAGAGAGGTATGGGCTGAGGCGTACGCTAAACTCAGCGATGAGGATAAAGCCCGTATACTCCTTGTTTACATTACCCCATCCGGTCATGGTCTGAAAGTGGTCTTTATGGCTGATGTCAACGTGGGAAACTTGATTGACAACCAAAAGGCTTTCTCTGCTAAGTTGGGTCTAAACCCTGATGAAGCATGTAAGGATGCATCCAGAGGTGCATTCTTAACTACAAGAAATGACATTATTCTATTGAACGAAAAATTATTTACTTATGAAAATGAAAAATTTGGTAAAAAGTACAATGCTGAATATCATGCTGGTCATAGCCAGCCTACTCTTAATTTTGCTGAGGGTCGTCCTGATCCTGCTGGCGTGGCCTCCGTACAAACTGTTGGAGAAAACCAACAGGGCGTACTCGACGGTAATGGTGGAAGTGTACAGTCTGCTGACGCTTTGAGTTATAACGGTGTGCCTTACACCAAGATCATCGAGGCGTGGCTGGAAGGGATTAATCTTGAACAAAACAGACATAACACCCTCGTTGAATTGGCAAGTCATCTCAGGTATCTGATTGGCAAGAATGCCAAGAAGATTGAAGAGGTGGTGATGCAGTTGCCGTGGGTGAAAGACCTTGCGGCAGAGGGAGAAAATGTCAGTTCTACCATTGGCTCGGTGATTGAGTTCAAGTACCGGGAGTATATACCTAAGAGGATGAAGGAGGCACTGGAGAAGGTGGGGGCAAATCACGGGGACAGACCCCATGATCTCCGCTCCGCTACTATCACAGGGGTCAGTCCCCATGATTCGCCTGAGGATATCTACGCACAACTGCCGCTGGATAAGTGGGCTGAGGAATTGCAGGAGATGGCAGAGTACTATCCTTGCATGAAAGAACTCTTCTTGAATGCTCATCCTCACAAACTCCCAGCCATTCTGTTTTCGAGTGCAGCACTGTTTGGTACGCTGATGACTCGGGCTTATTATCATTTCTGGTATGATCCTGAGATTGTGAGAAGGCTCAATTACTGCATCTTCATCATTGGTGATCCAGGAGCGGGAAAGAATGTGATTGAGAAATTCTATTTCAAAATTGCAGACCCGATGATCCAGGCAGACCAAGGTCTCATTGATGCGGTGAACCGCTACAAAGAAGGACGCACGGAACGAACCACGTCGACGAAAGCGCAGAAGGGCGAGGCTTTGAAACGACCTGTTGTTGGTATTCGTGTTCATCCTGCTAGAACTGCAACTGGTGAGTTTATCCGACACATGCAGGCTGCGGTAGAGAATGTTCAAGGTAGGAGCCTGAATCTCCACATGTTCAGTTTCGATTCGGAATTGGACAACGTTACCAAAAACAACAAAGGTGGCGATTGGAAGGATCGTGAGATTTTGGAGTTAAAGGCTTTTCACAACGAACAGGATGGTCAGATGTATGCGAATCAGGATAGTTTGACAGGTATGTTCAATGTGTTCTGGAACTTCATCTACACGGGAACACCCTATGCTTTGCATAGAAAGGTGAACCAAAGGAACTTTGGTACGGGTATGAGCACCCGCTTAGCCGTCATTCCCTTACCTGATAAGGGCTTGGCCCAGCGAAAACAAGAGGTAGACCCCAGCGCAAATGAGACTTTGAGGACTTGGGCGTATCGTTTGGATAAAGTAGAAGGAGAAATCCCCCTCGAACCTTTGAATGATGAGACTTATGATTGGCAGTCTGCTCACATGGAGATTGCTGAGTTTAATCACGACAAGGCTGATAGGACACTCCTGAAACGTATTCCATACTATGGTATAGGCATAAGCCTCCCATACATTATGATGCGTCATTATGATGAGTGGCAGGACTCCAAGACATTGACTATGGATGATATTGACAAGCGGCTTTGCCGCCTGGCGATGGAAATCCAGTACAAGTGTCAGCAGTTCTTCTTTGGCGAAATGGCTTTCAACTATTTTGCCGATCAGAACAAGGAGTTTGTAGTACGCCGCAGGTCTACCCGCTACGATGAGTGTTTCCGTAAGTTGCCCGATGAGTTCAAGACCCAGCAACTAATAGATTGCTTTGGTTGTTCAAATGCTGCCGCATCAAGAACAATTACCAGACTGCAACAGGATCATATTATTGAAAAAGTGAAATATGGAGTATACCATAAATTGGTATCGGAACTACCCTAGGTTTTGACTTCGTCGAAACCGCTCACGTTCGACAGTGTTCAAACGGGTTTGACTCTGTTCTCACTTAATCGCGGTTTTCCACTTTTCCACTTTTCCACTTTAGACATTTAAGTTTTTGAGAATTTAGAATTAAGAATTTAGAATTAAGAGTTATGTTACCACGAGGAATCAGAAATCACAATCCACTGAATATCCGTCGCACGGCGAAGGATGTGTGGAAAGGTCTTGCAGATATGCAGACAGACAGGGCTTTTTGCCAGTTCAAATCATTGGAGTATGGATGGCGTGCAGCCTTTCATCTGCTCACCAGAACGTACTATCACAAGTACCGGCTCTACACCATCCGGGGAATCATCTCCAAATGGGCGCCGCCAAGTGAAAATAAGACGGAGGCATATATTGCCAATGTCTCTGCCCTCACAGGCATCCTGCCGGATGAGCCTCTCGGCATCCCGTCAGACCAGCCCTCGCGGTGGATGATGGTTGCCACAGCAATGGCTATCCAAGAGAACGGTACGGAGTCGTTAGACTACTTTGCGATGATGCGAGGATGGGAACTCGCTCGCTCTGATGTTGGTAAAACGTAACGATTAAGCCCGCCGATTGGCGGGCTTTTTTGTTATTTCATGCCGACGATGTGGGTGGGCAGTTGTCTTCTTCGCTGTATTCCACGCTACCAGTGTAGCCTTTATACTTTAAATATCCCATACTTTATTCCTCCTTATCATTTTTCTTGTTTTGGGGTGCAAATGTAACTAAAAATAGTCGCACTTGCAAATTTTTGAAGTACTTTTTTATATTTTATTTGATTTCGTAGTCCCTTTGTTATGTGAAAAGTTGCGGTCAAATACGGGGAAAACCAAAGATTTTTGTAATTTTGTGGGCGAAAATGAAAAAAAGTTTGGAAAAGTGCGAGATATTTTCCAAAACTTGTCGTATAACGAATAGAAGTAAGAATTAAATGAGTGCTCTAACAGAGACAGCGATTGTGGAGGCCGTCCGTAGGGGACGGCGCGAGGGACAGACAGAGATGGTCGGTCGCTATGCGGAGCGCGTCTTCGCGATGATCGTGAGACAGGTGCCTGACATGATGGATGCCCAGGAACTGACGCAAGACACGTTTATGAGAGCCTTCGACCACATCGACAGTTACGACCCCAACAAGGCTTCGCTCTCCACCTGGCTCTGCCGAATCGCCTACCGTCTGACGCTCGACTTCCTGAAACGGCGACGCCCGATGATAGTCTCAATAGAAGATACCAAGGTGTGGCAGACTGACATCAGCGACGAAGCGATAGAAGCCGAGTTGAGTACAGGACGCGAGGAACGCATCGAACAACTAAGGGAAGTGATAGACGACCTGCCCGATGACGAAAGGATGCTGTTGACGCTCTACTACTTCGAAGACCGTCCGCTGACGGAGATCGCCTACATCACAGGCATCGAAGCCAAACCGCTGGCCAACCGCCTGTATCGGATACGAAAGAAACTCTATGAGAAATTAAGAGTGAAGAATTAAGAAATAAGAATTGACGATGAATAAAAGATATAATGACACGGACCTGCGCGAAGCCCTGAGGCGCAAATACTCAGGCACGCCACAACTGCCTGCCGACTTCATGGCAAAGATGGAAGAGCGGCTGGAAGCCAAGCCTGTCGCCAAGAAGAGGCACCTCTGGAGTTGGGTAGCCGCTGCCGCCTGCATATTATTTATAATAGGTATAGGCCTGACGATGATGCCACAGAATGAGCAACCGACTGAGCCCATGCTGGCAAAGACGACAGAGCAGCCCAAGCAAGAGGCCCCAGAGGTGAAGCAGGAAAGTGAAGTGAAGCAGGTATCAGAGGAGAAACAGCCAGAGACCCCAGTTTCAGTCCGTACGGGACGGACTGAGAGTCCGAACGGGACGGACCAAGAGTCCGCAGGCGACGGACTAAAAGCCACCCCTCGTGACACAGAACCGCTTGGCGACCCAAATATCCACTATGCTGCCAATGAGTTGACGAAGGACACCGTCCCTTATCAGGATCCTGCCCGTGTGGACGACTATATTTACCAGTTGGCAGCCAACCATCAGGTGAAACAGGGCGGACTGAAATGCTCACAGCCTGCTGACAGCAGCGTGGTGTCCAGCGTCTATGTGTTCCCCGACAAGGACGAGATAAACCTGTTTGGACGACTGTTGCAGGTGGCCTGCTGGTACGACTCGAAGACGCCAGGCTATCACCTGAACTTCTCGCAGCAGCAGTTCTTCTTCGAACTGAAGGATCTGCGCAAGCAGTTGCAGTACCGCTGGATAGCCGAACGCATCAACGGCCGCATCCTGTTCTACGCGACCCATGCCCCTCTGGGTGCCAAGGTGTCGTCCGCCTGTTTCCAACAATATCGCGATGAGCTCATGTATCAAAATAGTATTAACATTAAAAACAAAGAGATATGATTATGAAACGTATCGTAACCCTTAGCCTCATGGCTATTGCCTGCCTCTCGATGCAGGCACAAGAAAAGAATAATGTTGTGTTTTTGGCAAAAAGCGCCGGATACTGGGCGGCTACGCCTTCGGCTGCCTATGACAAGAAGATCAAGAAGACCGTTGCCCGCTGGCCCAGAACCGAGAAGGACGACTGGTTTGAACTCTCTGACTTAGTGCTTGATAACGTGCCCACTATCGATAATCTGAGCGATCTGTTCCCTGAACTGATCGATCCCTCATCAGAGGATTATCAATATACACCCATGCCTTGGCTATTGACTGAGGAGAATGGTGAGACCGTGCTGCATTGCTATCTCCGTATGCCTGCTGACATCGTGTCTAACTTCTGGCTGACTGACGAAGAAGGCTGCTTGCTCGACAAGGATACCGGCATCAGTTATCGTGCCCGTCGCACAGAGCCCGACTGCTATTACAAGCGCTTTGGCATCAGGGGCAAGAAGGGCGATGTGGTCGATTTCAAGATCTTCTTCCCCAAACTGCCTGAGACTACAAAGAAGGTTGCTATCTACGGTGTGCCCAACTGGCAACTGAGGGGTGCGGAGGTAAGCATTAACAATCAGCCGTCAGGACTCGTATTTCAAGGCGTTGCAAACTACTACGACAAAACGCCTGAGTTCCACCATCCGACCCTCGTCACCGAAGCTAAGGGTTATGACAAGGACAACTTCTTCACCTGGTCGGAATATAAGAACGCCCATCTCATCAAGCCCGTCCAGGAAGGTACGATGGCCATGTGGCTGACCCCTGTGGCTACCTACGTCGCTCTTGCCACAGAGATGAACTGGCGCCGTGAGTATTTTGGCCGAGGCGGCAACACCATCCTGATCGACAAGTCGGGTCACCAGTATAAGTGCAAGGGTGTACTGGACTATCCGAATGATACGCTGTTCTGGGTGCAGGGCATGTCTGGAGATTACTTCGCCATCGTCCTCATCTTCGAGCCGCTGCCCCTTAATCTCGACACCATCACCTATATTGTCCCCGAGGGCGAACCGTTCAAGGCTAATTTTGCCAACTGGAGTGGTGAGGTAAAACCTGACCTCAGCATCAGGGAACTGCGCGATAATCAGAAACTGTTCAAGTACTTCCCGCGACAGGTCGTAGAATAAAAGAAAAAAGAAAGACACAATCATCCCCGCTTAATCGGCGGGGATGATTGTTGTTTATTTCATGCCCACGATTTTGGTTTTGGGCTGCTCTTTGTTGCGGCGGTTGACGACGGTGACGACAGCCTGGGCCAGGTTGATGAAGGCAAGGCCTGTGGCAGTGTCGCTGTTAAGCGCGGCAGGGGTACCGGCATCGCCGCTGTCGCAGATGCTCTGCACGAGGGGGATCTGTGCCAACAGGGGGACATTCATCTCCTGAGCAAGTGCCTTGCAGCCCTCCTTGCCAAAGATGTAATACTTGTTCTCTGGCAGTTCGGCGGGGGTGAACCACGCCATATTCTCTATCAGGCCGAGGATAGGGACATTCACTTTCTCATTGCGGTACATGTCGATGCCTTTGCGGGCATCGGCGAGGGCCACCTGCTGTGGGGTGGAGATAATGACGGCCCCCGTGATGGGGAGTGTCTGCAAAAGTGTCAGGTGGATGTCGCTGGTGCCTGGCGGGGTGTCGAGGATGAAGTAGTCGAGTTCGCCCCAGTCGGCATCGGCGATAAGTTGCTTCAGCGCACTCGTGGCCATGCCGCCGCGCCAGAGCGTGGCGGTGGTGGGCGAGACGAAGAAGCCGATGCTCAGCTATTTCACGCCGTATTTCTCGATGGGACAGATGAGGTCGCGCCCGTCTTTCTTCACGGCGTAGGGACGCTCATCCTCAACATCGAACATCTTGGGCATCGAGGGCCCGAAGATATCGGTATCGAGCAAACCCACCTTATAGCCTAAGCGGGCCAGGGCGATGGCGAGGTTGGCAGAGACGGTGCTCTTGCCGACGCCGCCCTTGCCGCTGCTTACGGCGATGATATTCTTGACATCGGGGAGGAGATCCTCTGTTTGTGGCCTCGGGGCGGACTTGAACTCGGTGACAATCTCGATGTCGATGTCTTTCCCACAGTGGTATTTGATGGCAGCCTCGGCGGCCTTGACTGTGGAGCGCAGGAAGGGATCTGTATCGCGGGGGAATTCCAGCACGACCTTCACCTTCCACGGCTTGCCTTCGGTCTGCGGCGCGGCTACCGACGGAGTATCAGCCACCATCCCGCTCTCCACGAGACTCTTCTTCGTGCCGGCATACGTCACCGTTGCCAGCGCATCCATAATAAGTTTCGGATAGAGTGTCATCTTATTCCTTCTCTTTCAGCACATAGACCTTCACCCAGTCCTTGTTGGCCATGTAAAGGGCCTTGCTGTTCTTCGGCAACCAGAACGAGCAACTCACCACATCCTTGAAGGTACTTCTGGAGATGGCTGGTGGGGTGGGAGAGTTGAGGATGACATCGCGCAGGCTCGGACACTTGGCAAAGGCGGAGCCACCAATCTTTTTCAGGGCTACGGGGAGTTCCACCTTGGCGAGCATCGTGCATTCCAAGAAGGTGTCGCTGCCGATTGATGTCACGGCAATAGGTATCTTGATGCTTTGCAGGGAGGCGCACTTCTCGAAGGCATCGTCGCCGATGGCTGTCAGGGCGGCGGGTAGGTCGATGCCAGGCAGTGAGGTACACTCCTGGAAAGCCTTCGTTCCGATTTTCTTCACCGAGGCGGGCAGGGTGATACTGCGCAGGGCGTTACAACGGTAGAAGGTCTTGCTGTCGATCTCAGACACCATGCCGTTGATGGCGACGCTGTCGAGGGTGGCGCAGCCCTCGAAGGCACTGCTGCCGATGCTCTTGACCATATTGGGGATACTGACCTCGCGCAGGCTACTGCACTCCTTGAAGGCCTCATTGCCGATTTTCGTCAGTGAGGCGGGGAATTCGATCTCCTCGAGGGTCTGGCACTTCTCGAAAGCGCTGTTGCCGATTTCCTTGACGGTTGAGGGCAGGTTGAGGGCGGTGAGTGTGCTGCATCCGTAGAAGGTGTTGGAATTGATCTCGTCGAGGGTACCCTGGATGGTGACGGTGCTCAGCGAAGTACAGTTCTTGAAGACACCACTGCCTAGTTTCGAGAGTTTGTCGAGAGTGACTCCGACAAGGCTCTTGCAGTCCTCGAAGGCATTGCTGCCGATTTTGCTGACATTGCCCATCTCGACGGAGGTGATGGCGGCGCAGTCCTCAAAGGCGGAGTTGCCAATCTCGTCGCAGTCTTCAGGCAGGTCGAGGGTGGGGATGCTCTTGCAGTCGCGGAAGGCATCGTTACCGATAGACTTCACGCTCTCCGGCAACGTCACGGTGGTCAGATTCTCGCAGCCCTTGAAGGTGGCATTGCCGATTTTCTTGATCTTACCGGAGATGTTGGCGGTGGCAAGAGCCTTACAGCCGTTGAAGGCCTCGTTGCCGAGGTCTGTCACATTCTCTGGAATCTCGATGGCACTGAGGGCCTTACAGTTCTCGAAAGCCTCGTTGCCGATGGTGGTGACACCCTGCGGGATGGTGATGGTGGCTAATGCCTCACAGCCCTGGAAGGCCTGATCGCCGATGGCGGTGACGCTCTCAGGGATATTGATCTCCGGCAACGACGTGCAACCGTTGAAGCAATTCTTGCTGATGGCGGTGATGCCGCGTGGCAAGGTGACTCTCAGCAGTTGTTTGGCACCGTCGAAGAGCCCGTTGGGGAGTGTCATGGTGGGTCTGGCATCCTTACCATCTGTAAAGATGGCTTCGGAGAGGTCGACGCTGGTGACAACGCACTCGCCCTTCTTCTCGTTGGCCTTCGAACGGTTCACAATCTGTTGGAGTAGTTTGATGTCGGCACTGTTGAGCGGGCCGCTGACCTTCAACTCAGAGATTTTGAACATCTCTTCTTTCTGGATCTGCTTCGAGAGCAGTCCGACGGAATCCACCGTCACGTTCTTTGAAATCTGTGCGGAGGCAAACAAGGGTAGTGCTGCCAGCGCGATGGAAAGTAGTCTTTTCATGTCGTTATTATTTTGCTTTGTAGAGGCTGCTGCGCTTCGTGCGGTGGTAGGAGCGGTAGTCGTCGAGTTCGATCTCGACATCGGGCTCTGTCAGAGCACCCTCACGAGGCAGTTGCCATTTCATATACTTGATGTTCAGCCCCCGGGCAATCCACATACTCTCGTAATATGTTTGTATGCCGAGAAATGAGAAATGAGAAGTGAGAAATGAGGAATTATGATTACCATAGAGATCCTCAGTCCGCTCAAGCAGGGGCAGGTGGTTCTTCTCAACCATATAGGAGGTATAGGTAAAGAGGAAGTTCGAGTCGGTTTTCAGGTGGATGATGCCACCGTCGATGAGGAAGTGGCGGTAGCGATCCATGAAGTAGGTCGAAGTGAGACGCTTGCGGGGGTTCTTCATCTGTGGGTCGGAGAAGGTGAGCCAGATCTCCTGTACCTCGTCCTCGGCGAAGAAACGCTCGATGATCTCGATGTTGGTGCGGAGGAAGGCCACGTTTTTCAGACCTTCGTTGAGGGCCTGGGTGGCTCCCGTCCACATACGGGCTCCCTTGATGTCGACGCCGATGAAGTTGATGTCAGGGTAGAGTTTGGCGAGTTCCACGGTGTATTCACCCTTGCCGCAGCCCAGTTCGAGCACGATGGGGTTTTGGTTGTGGAAATACTGTTCGTGCCAGTGGCCCTGCATCTCAAAGGGCACGTGTTCCACTACCGAATAGGGGTACTGGAACACGTTCTCGTAGGTCTCCATGTCGGCGAACTTCGCCAG
>JAFWTK010000009.1 GCA_017518935.1 Prevotella sp. | reverse complement strand
GGTACAGATGAGCACTGCCATCGTAGCCAGGCCCATCGACATACCATTCATGGCAGAGGTGGTCGTGGCCAGCGTAGGACACATTCCGAGCATCAGGACGAACGTGGGGTTCTCCTTGACGATTCCGTTCTTGATAATCTGTATTGCGTTCATAAACTTCTCACTTTACACTTCTCACTTTTCACTTCTCACTTCCTCTGTGGCCCCCGTCTGAGCATCAACAGGCGTTACCTTGTAAGCATTATAAGCATTGTTCACAGCCAACAGGAAAGCACGACTGGTGATGGTAGAGGCCGTGATGGCATCCACCTGACCACCGTCCTTCGAGACGGTCAACGGCTCTTTCGGGTTCTTGCCGATGATGTCGCCTTTCTCGCCCTTCTGGAACCACTTGTCGGCTTTGGCTCCAAGACCAGGAGTCTCGGCGTGCTCCAACAGCGTGTATCCAAGGATCTTTCCCTCTGTATCAAATCCTACCAGTACCTTCAGGTTGCCGCCGAAGCCACCGGTAGTACTCTCGACGGCAGCACCGAGATCCTGATGCTGGGCATCCTGTATCTGATAGATGATATAGGTCTGCTCCTTACCCTTGGCATCGTTCCGACGGACGGTATCGGTCTTACTGACCACCAAGTCGTCGCACACCATCACCGTCTTGATTCCATCAGCAAGGGCTTTTTCCTTCTGCTGAGTAATAGGGCCTTCGGTGAGATGGTTCACATAGGCGAGGATGCCACCCATGATGACTGCCACTCCTGTGAGTACCAGCACCATATTCGTCAAAGATGATTCCAGTTTCTTCATGCCTGTACCTCCCCGAATCGTTTTGGTTTCACATAATTATTAATCAGCGGCGTAAACGCATTCATGATGAGGATGGCAAACGACATACCCTCAGGATAGGCACCCCAGTTGCGGATGACAATCGTGAGAAAACCGATAGCCACGCCATAGATGATCTGACCTTTCGGTATCATCGGTGAAGTCACATAGTCCGTCGCCATAAAGATAGCGCCCAGCATCAGACCTCCCGAGAGAATCACCGAGAGGGGATCAGCATAGGCGGGATTTGCCATGTGGAGCAGTCCGGCAAAGACAAACACCGTTGCAATAATGCTGACAGGGATGTGCTAGGTGATGATTTTCTTCCACAACATATAAGCCAGTCCGATGAGCAATGCCAGTGCACATATCTCACCCATAGCCCCAGCACCATCAGGATGACTGCCAAGGAAAAGGCTCAGCGAGTCAGGCAACTGATTCAACACCGATGCATCACCGTTCTTCACGGCCTCCTTCATAATGGACAGCGGTGTGGCTCCCGTCTCGGCATCAAGATAACGGTCCCACTGCCCCACTTTCGGCCATGTCGTCATCTGGGCGGGGAAGGCCACGAGTAAGGCGCAACGGCCTATCAGGGCAGGATTGAAGAGATTATTGCCGAGGCCACCAAATGTCATCTTGGCCACACCGATAGCGAAGAGCACACCGATGAGGATAATCCAGACGGGGAGGTTCGACGGCAGGTTGAGAGCAAGGAGCAGACCCGTCAGGGCAGCCGATCCGTCAAGGATGGTCAGGCGCTCCCGTTTCAAGATATATTTGCTGATGGCCCACTCGAAGAAGACGCAGGCTGCCACACTCGTTACCGTCACGATGACGGAGCCCAGTCCGAAGAAATAGAACGACACGAGCAGGGCGGGCAGCAGGGCGATGATGACACCATACATATTACGCTCTACCG
Organism: Prevotella sp.; assembly: GCA_017518935.1. Taxonomy (GTDB): domain Bacteria; phylum Bacteroidota; class Bacteroidia; order Bacteroidales; family Bacteroidaceae; genus Prevotella. The sequence continues at coordinate 10,246 of JAFWTK010000009.1, read as the reverse complement.
TATCGGTGCCGTGGGCATGTGGCGAAAGAGATACAATTAGTTTTCCCATATTTCGTTACTTTACATTTCTGGTTCGGATGATGCCCATGACAGTACTCTTGCCAAGACGGATATTGTCGAGCAACGGACGATGGGCAGGACAGGTGAACTGACACGAGCCACACTCAATACAACTGACAATCGCCTCCTGTTCTGCACGCTCCCAGTTGTGTACCTCAGAGAGTTTGGCAAGCAGATAGGGTTCCAGACCCATCGGACAGACACCCACACATTTGGCACAACGGATACAGGGCTGGGGGGCCTTGCGACGAGCCTCCTCGTCGGAGAGGATTGTCACGGAGTTGGTTCCCTTGCAGATAGGCACCTCAGTAGATGTCAGTGCCTTACCCATCATCGGACCACCAGCCAACAGTTTGTTATCGCCCTCTGGCATCCCGCCACAGGCATCGATGAGATCCTGCATCGGCGTACCCATACGGACAAGGAAGTTGCCTGGGTTCGCCAGACGCTTTCCCGTCACCGTCGTATAACGCTCAAAGAGAGGCTTGTGCTTCATCACTGCCTCATAGACGGCGAAGGCAGTTCCTACGTTCTGAACGATGGCACCCACATTCACCGGGATAGCAGGAGGTGCAGGCACCTGACGCTGAATGACAGCATCGACGAGTTGTTTTTCACCACCCTGCGGATAACGCTGTTTGAGAGGAACGACCTCTACCTGATAGTCAGAGCCGCTGAACTTCTCGGCGCACTTCTTTGTCAACAGTTCGATGGCAGCAGGCTTGTTGGTTTCTATACCAATATAGCCTTTGCTTACCTTTGCAGCCTTCATCAACAGTTCTACACCTACCAGGATCTCGTCAGCATGTTCCATCATCAGGCGATAGTCGGCTGTGATATAGGGCTCACACTCTACGGCATTGATAATCACACACTCGGCCTTGGCCGTAGGCGGTGGGGTCAGTTTGATGAAGGTGGGGAAACAGGCGCCGCCCATACCCACGACACCTGCCTCTTTTACACGCGAGACGATCTCTTCGGGTGTCAACTCAGGATGCGCCTCGACGGTTTCCAACTTGTCGGAGCGGTCGATGGTCTCTTCCCACTCATCGCCTTCCACATTGATGATAATCACGGGCTTACGGTAGCCGGTAGCATCAATGGCGGTATCGATCTTAAAGACCGTACCACTCACCGACGAATAAATCGGGGCAGACACGAAGCCACTGGCCTCGGCAATCAGCGTACCCACCTTCACCTTGTCGCCTTTCTGGACAACGGGCTTGGCTGGCTTACCGATATGCTGACTCAGTGGGAAGATGGCCTGCTTGGGCAGGGGAGCCACCTTTGTGGCAACTTCGTGGGTCAGTTTGTTTTCCTCCGGGTGGATACCACCTATTCTGAAAGTCTTTACGTTCATACTGTTGCCTCCTCTTCTTTAACGGGTTTAGGAGCCGGGAAATTCACGGCGATGATGGCATGCGTGGGACAAGCCTTCTCGCACTTGCGACACAGACGACATTTGTCTGGATCGATATACGAGAGGTTGTTCTCAACGGTGATGGCTCCGAAGGGGCACTCCTTCTCGCACTTGCCACAGCCGATACAACTCACCTTACAGGCCTTCATCGATACGGCACCTTTGTCCTTATTGACGCAGGACACAAACACTCTCCGACCCTTCGGTCCCTTCTTACGGAGTTCGATGATGCCTCGTGGACATGCATTTACACAGGCTCCACAGGATGTACATTTCTCCTCGTCGACCTCAGCAATGCCCGTCTCCGGATTGACATGGATGGCGTCAAACTTACAGACCTCCACACAGTCGCCACAACCCAAACAGCCATAGCCACAAGCCGTCTCTCCTGCACCACAGGCATGCATAGCCGCACAGTTACGAAGACCTGCGTACTCTGCAATCTTCGGACGATGCTCACATGTGCCGTTACACCTGACGACGGCTACCTTCGGTTCGCCATGGGCAATGGCCATACCCAACAAGTCGGCCACCTTTCCCATCACCTCAGGACCGCCCACGGGACAGTTCAAGCCCTCAATGGAACCGGCATCAACGCCTTTCACAAGTGCATCAGCCATACCGCCACATCCTGCAAATCCGCAACCGCCGCAATTAGCACCAGGCAACAAGGCCGTCACCTGTGCGGTACGGGGATCCTCATAAACCCAAAATTTCTTGGAAGCGACAAACAGCACAATGGCGGCTATCAGACCGATGGCACCAAGTGTTATGACTGCAATCAAGATAAAATACATAAACCTATCCTATTTTTATTATTTATCAATCTGAAAGGACACCCGCTGACCGATGCTGTCACGCAACAGCCAGAGGACGATATAATAAGGAAGGAGCGCACCCAATGATGCCAGCGCAGCCATCCCTTCATCGCCAGTCCAGCGCAAGACCATCAACAGCACACCTATCAACAGTAGGAGCGGAATACCGAAGCCCAGCAGTAAGGCTCGGTTCGCCACCTCCCGAGAGGCCCATACCGTCACCTCCTGACCCGCCTTGTATTTTGCTGTGTCACAGCCGAACACATCCACCATCTTCACCTTCGATTCTGAGGCGGTGCAATGTGTAGCCACCTTACAGGCTGCACAGGCAGACGTCTGAATGATACGCACCTTGACGCGATCTCCCTCAATACTGTCAACAACACCAAGATGTGATATCTTATTACTCATAAAATGATCTGTGGACTTAATGACGTGCAAAGGTACGAATAAAATAAGAAATAGAGATTAAGTATTAAGAATATTTTCAAAAAAAAGTAGTAATCGTTTGCAGTTTCGGAGTTTTTTTATACTTTTGTGCCGTAATAGACAGAAAAGACAGATGAAAGCGACAGAACAGACACTCCAACAGATTGAACGCGCTATCCGCAAGATTAGCGAGAAGTTCCCCGTTACTGACGAAGCAACGCAGATGACAGACATTCATCTCCGCGTTACGCAGGAGTCAGGCGAACTGATGGCCTTCGACGATGATGACAACGAACTCAACAGATGCATCGTTGAACAGTGGATAGACAATAAGGATGATGATTTCTATGAGCAGATCACCCCTGTGCTGCGCAAATGTCTCGACAAGCAGAAACAGATTATCGAGAACATGTCGATTCTCAAGCCCTATTCCTTTGTTCTTGAAGACGATGACAAGGAATCCATCGCAGAACTGTTTGTCGTGGACGATGATGTCGTGATTATCGATCCCGACCTGATGGAAGGGCTCGACAAAGACCTTGACGATTTCCTCGACAAACTGCTGGCCGACTAAAACGCAGGTTTGTCTTCATAGTCTATCTCATCGTCTTCCTCGAAATGACGGGAAGGATCGATATGATAGACACGTTGTACCTCGGCCTTGAACTTACCCGAATAATCCGTCAGACGAATCTCGTAATCACTGGTGATGACAAAGTCCTGAATCAACTGATCCTCAGGATCAGCAACCTCATTATCCTTGGCTTCCTCCTTGCTGGTGGCATAGAGAGAAAGTTTGTCAACGGGCATATACTCATCGTCGAGCGAATAGAGCCAGAGTGAATAGAGTCCATCACCCTCGTCAGCAGCCAGAATCATCAGTCTTGCACCTGCCGTCTCGGGCAGCGAGATGGCCTTAGGCTCAATACGACCTTCCAATCCCATAAACGAGGCCAGTTCCGCAGGAACCACCTTATAGCCTGGCAGGAACCTCACATAATCCTCTGAATAGCGGATGGGCAGTGTCTGGATACCCAGACTGTCGTAGAACAACTGCACAGGACTGACGTCACGGTCCAGATGGATTCCCTGAGCCTCCAGTTTCTCCTTGGCTTCCAACTTGGCAATACTATCGAGTTTATGCTGCACTTGTTCTGGTGACAGACGGTTATTCCTGCATGCGCCGAGTACCAGCACGGCCAATACCAGAACTCCCAAAGATACATTTCTCATAACTTGATCTTCTTTTTGACAACCTTACTTTCGTTCTGTAAACGGTTGAGCGCACTCACCACATACGTATATTTCTGTTTACCGTCATTGTATGGCAACTTGTAGTAGGTGGCAGCAGTGATGGAAACGATTTTCGAGGGATCGTTGATATCCACCTTCTCACCTGCGGCGAAGCGATAGATGACATATTTCACGGCTTCATCCTGCCAGTCCTTCCCCTTGGGGGCCGTCCAGAACAACACATAGCCATCACTCGTCCAGATAGGCTTTACCTTGGTCACCTTCTTCGGTGCCTTGTCGCTGATAAACAGCATCGAAGGCTGCAAGGCGGGATAGTGCCAGTAATTGTTCCTGAGGGCTGTGCCATAGTTACCGACATTATCAACAGCAGCCTTCGCATACCAGAGTACCGTACCTTTCACGGCTGGCAACTGACGATGCAGGCGCATCTTGGCTGGTAACTGATGACTGTTGGCATTCTGCGGATCCGAATATTTCACGGTCCGCTCCACATCTTCGCCGATAATCAGAGGACGACCAGACGCATGCTGACTCCACCATTTGATGAGTGTCTCATAGTCGGCGGCTTTATTACCAATCTCCCAGTAAATCTGTGGCACGTTATAGTCGAGCCAGCCATTATTCACCCACAAAAGAATGTCGGCATAGAGGTCGTCATAGTTCTGGGTACCGTTGGTCTCACTGCCTATCGGCGAACTCTTCTTATTACGATAGATGCCAAACGGCGAGATACCCACTTTCACCCAGGGCTTGGTCTCATGGACAGTCTTATAGAACTGCTCGATAAACAGGTTCACATTGTATCTGCGCCAGTCGTTGATATCCTTGAGACCATTGTTAAACTGCCGGAACTGTTCTTGGTCGGGTATCGTCTCGCCCTTCACGGGATAGGGATAGAAATAGTCATCCATGTGAATACCATCCACATCATAGCGACTGACAATATCCTTCGCCACCTCACAAATATAATCACGGTTCTCAGCAATGCCGGGATTGAGGATAAAGAGGTCGTCATACGAAAAGCAGTTCATGGGTTTACGCACAGCGATATGGTTCGATGACAACTGCTTGGTTGTCTTCGTCTTAGCCCTATATGGATTAATCCATGCGTGAAGTTCCATACCACGCTTGTGGCACTGTTCAATCATCCACTGCAAGGGATCCCAATAGGGACTCGGAGCCTGCCCTTGTTTGCCTGTCAGAAAACGGCTCCAGGGTTCCAGTTTACTCTCATAGAGGGCATCACACTCCGGCCGCACCTGGAAGATGATCGTATTCACGCCGTCCTTCTGCAACTCGTCGAGTTGATAGGTCAGTGTCTGCTGCATCTTCTCCTTTCCCATGCCCTGGAACTGTCCGTTCACACACTGGATCCACGCCCCGCGCATCTCCCGCTTCTGGGCTTCTGTCGCAACTGTCAGCAATAAGGCCAACAAAACCAATATGGTCTTTCTCATCTTATACTTTATTTAGATAATCGTAAATCTCTTTTGTCCAGTCCTCCCCGTTGATGGGCTGCATGGTATGGATACCCAGACTGCCAGCCGCTTCCACATTACGTGGTCCGTCGTCGAGGAAGAGCGTCTCGTCAGGTGATATCTGCTCTGCCTCCAGCACTTTCCGGAAGAACGCCACTTCGGGCTTCATCAGTTTCAGTTTGTAACTCAGATAACAGGCGTCCATATAGTCCTCCACGGGATGTCCCTCCCCGTCAAAGTCAGGACTACTCACCCACTCCATCATATAGGGATTGGTGTTCGAGAGCAGGATGAGCCGATAGCCCTCGCTTCGCAATTTCCTTAGGATATGTTTGTTCCGCTCCGGCAGTTCAAGGGCGTAACCCTGCCATCCGTAGGCGCACTCCTCGTGGCTCACCTCGCGGCCTACCAGTTCTGAGAGACTCTTCCTGAACTCCTCCGCCGTAATCAGTCCGTGCTCCAAGTCGCCGAAAAGACCGTGCTGTGTATAACTGTCAAGTCGCTGGGCGGCATCCTTCACGCCTATTTCCTCAAAACGTCTGACAGCCTGATTGGGATCCAGAGTCAGGATGACACCACCCAGATCGAAAATAATATGTTTTATTTTTCCCATAAGTTCGGTTTGTTTCTTCTGGCTTCCTCCAAGGAGAGCAGTTGTTGCTGTTCCTGCTGATAGGCCTCGCGCAGATGCTCGTATTTCTCATCGAGTTCACGCTCCACGGTCTGTTCCTCCGTCATCAGTTTGGCGGCCACAATGGCATTCTGTGAGGCATCCTTCATCCACACCACAGGTCCACCATAGACAGGTGCGATCTTCAAAGCCACATGCAGTTCACTGGTCGTGGCCCCTCCAATCATAATCGGTATCTGCAAACCGGCCTTCTTCAGTTCTGTGGCTACATTCACCATCTCTTCGAGACTCGGTGTAATCAGACCGCTCAGCCCAATCATATCCACATGTGCTTCCTGAGCCTTGCGGACAATCTGCTCGGCAGGAACCATGACCCCCATGTCGATGACCTCATAGCCGTTGCAGGCCATCACCACGCTGACGATGTTCTTGCCGATGTCGTGGACATCGCCCTTCACTGTCGCCAACAGCACCTTTCCTGCGCTCTTGCCACCTTCTTTCTTGTCTGCTTCGATATAGGGCTGGAGAATACTGACTGCCTGTTTCATCGTACGGGCGGTCTTCACCACCTGCGGCAGAAACATCTTTCCCTCGCCGAAACGCTTGCCGACGGTATTCATGCCAGCCATCAGCGGACCCTCGATGATATCCACCGCATGGGGATAATTCTCTAATGCCTCCTTCAGGTCTGTCTCTAAATGCTCGCCGTTGCCTTTGATAAGGGCCTGCGCCAGACGCTCTTCGACTGATAATGAGGAATGAGAAATGAGGAATGAAGAATGTTGATTACCTTGCACGCCCTCCTTGGCAGCGGAAATACCCCCTACATGGTTATCATCATTTCTCATTATCTCCCCCGCAAGTTCTATCAGTCGCTCTGAGGCATCCTTCCTGCGATACAGAATGGCATCCTCGATGACTTGAAGTTGTTCTTTTGGAATATCTTCGTATGTGACTTTTGTCGAAGGGTTTACAATACCAAAGTCCATGCCGGCCTGTATGACGTGATAGAGGAACACAGCATGCATGGCCTCACGGATATAGTTATTGCCACGGAAGGAGAAACTCAGGTTACTCACACCGCCGCTGACATGGGCACCAGGCAGGTTCTGCCGTATCCATCCCGTCGCACGGATGAAGTCGGCAGCATAGGCATCATGCTCCTCCATGCCTGTAGCAATGGCAAGGATATTGGGATCGAAGATGATATCCAATGGATTCATCCCCACCTGTTCGGTCAGTATCTTATAGGCCCGTTGGGCAATGGCGATACGACGCTCATAGGTTGTAGCCTGTCCCTCCTCATCGAAGCACATCACCACGACGGCTGCCCCATAGCGCACGGCATCCTGGGCATGTTCCACGAATTTCGCCTCACCCTCTTTCAGTGAGATGGAGTTGATGATGCTCTTGCCCTGCACACATTTCAGACCGGCCTTGATCACATCCCAGTCAGATGAGTCAATCATCACTGGCACCTTGGCGATATCCGGCTCTGCCGCAATCATATTGAGGAAGGTCTGCATCTCCTGCTTGGCATCGAGCAAACCATCGTCCATGTTGACATCTATCACGAGGGCTCCGTCCTCCACCTGTTTACGGGCAATGGCGATGGCCTCGTCGTAGTTTTTCTCTTTAATCAGTCGCAGGAATTTCCGCGACCCTGCCACATTACAGCGCTCACCAACATTTATAAATGAGGAATGAGAAATGAGAGATGTGGAATGATGACTACCCACTTCCAAGAGTTCGAGGCCTGAGAGCCACATCGTCTGAGACTTAGGAGCAGGCACATGGGGCTTTTTGCCAACCACCAACGGCTGATAGAGCCTGATGAACGCATCCGTCGTACCGCAGCAGCCACCGATGATGTTCACCAGTCCCTCGTCCACGAGTTCCGCCATCTTCGGCGCCATTGTCTCTGCTGTCTCGTCATAGAGACCCAGGGCATTCGGCAGTCCGGCATTCGGGTAGCAACTGATATAATAAGGTGCCTTCCGAGCCAGTTCGCGCAGATAGGGTTTCATCTGCGTGGCGCCAAACGAGCAGTTCAGACCGATGGAGAAGATCGGATAAGTGCTCACGCTGGCCAGAAAAGCCTCTAAAGTCTGTCCGGAGAGCGTTCGTCCTGCCAGGTCACTGATGGTGACAGAGAGCATGATGGGCAGTTCCGTGCCCCTTTGCCGCATCACCCGCATCGCAGCGTCGATACAGCACTTGGCGTTCAGCGAGTCGAAGATTGTCTCAATCAGCAGGGCATCCACCCCACCCTCTATGAGCGCATCCACCTGCTGCATATAGGCACTCAACAACTCGTCGTAGGTCAGTTCACGGGCCGCAGGATTACTCACATCTGGCGACATCGAGAGCGTCTTGTTCGTTGGTCCGACGGAACCAGCCACAAAGCGCGGCTTTTCCTCTGTCGAATATTTATCCGCCTCCCTACGGGCAATTCTTGCCCCTTCGAGGGCCATCTCACGGGCAGCGTCTTCTAGGTGATAATCAGCCTCACTGATGCGCTGACTACTGAAAGTGTTGGTCTCGATGATGTCGGCCCCGGCCTCTAAATAGCGACGGTGGATATCGGCTATCACATCCGGACGGGTCAGGTTGAGCACATCGTTGTTGCCCTTCATCTGTCCCTGAAAGTCTCCGAACCGCTCCCCACGGAAATCCTCTTCAGACAAATGATATGTCTGAATCATCGTTCCCATCGCCCCGTCGAGCACGAGCACCCGCTCCTTGATTATCTCATTAAGTCTTTTCACTATTCACTACTTATAAACCTTCATCGCTCGGTCCATCTCGCGCCGGTCTTCCTTTTCCTTCAGTGTCTGACGCTTGTCGTATTCCTTCTTACCCTTGCAGAGGGCGATATCCATCTTCGCACGACCTTTGTCGTCGATAAACACAAGGATTGGCACGATGGTATAGCCCGTCTGTTTCGTGGCACTCTCCAACTGCCGTATCTCCCGCTTCGTCAACAGCAACTTACGGTCGCGCTTCATCTCGTGATTGTTGTACGAGCCGTAGAAGTAAGGACTGATATTCATCCCTTTCACCCACAACTCGCCGTTGATCACGGTGCAGTAGGTATCCACCAGACTCGCCTTGCCGAGACGGATGCTCTTGATCTCCGTTCCCGTCAGCACGATGCCGGCAGTAAAGGTCTCAATGAAGAAGTATTCAAAAGAGGCCTTCTTATTCTTGATTTGTACTGGGCTTTTCTTCCTCAGCAGTTCTTCTGTCTTATTCACCGCTTTCTCTTAATTCTTAATTTTCAATTCTCAATTACCGCAAAGCGGTCAAGGTTGTCGTCGATGTAGTGGGCAATGTCGTCCATCCATTCTTCCTCGTTCTCCACAAACTGATCATCGAGGTCATCAAACTCAGGGAACTTCTCAAACAGGGCCATAAACTCCTCCTCGGAGCAGTCCTTCTCGATTTCCTCGCGATGCTTCAGCCAAAGGGTATGCGCCTCGTAAATCAGTTTAGACAAATCGCGCATCCCCCACAGTTTCAACGCCTTGGCGAACGGGTTCTTAAAGATGAATTCGCCCAGTCCGTTATGGATTAGTTGCACAAATCCACCGTCCATCACCTCCTCGTGCAGCATATCCCAGGCCAGCAAGGTGATCTGGTCGGCATTCAACTCTCCCATCGTCTCAGTCGTCAGTTCACCACCGATAGTCTCACGAATGGCATCCACGAACACCTGCACGAAGGCATCCATCCCCTCACCGGCAGCCTGTTGCAGCCTACTGTCTTTGACAATCACTTCTTTCATATTGGCTGCAAAATTACGAATAAAAGAGAGAAAAACCAAATTTATTTGGATTTTTACCCTATACCTTATTTATTTATCAACATTTATTCGTAATTTTGTGGCGTCAATCATCAATAATAGCACAGAAATGAAGAAACGGATCGTTCTTATGCTGGTCTGCCTGCTCACGGCAGGTATGGCCTTAGCCAAAGGTCACTGGGTAGGCACATGGGGTACAGCCCCGCAACTCGTAGAAAGACATAACAATCCCCCATCGCCAGGATTGGCGAACAACTCTTTACGCCAGATCGTACAGGTGTCGATAGGCGGCAAGAAGGTGCGCCTGAAACTTACCAATGAGTTCAGCCAGGAAGCCACAGAGATCAAGGC
>JAFWTK010000008.1 GCA_017518935.1 Prevotella sp. | reverse complement strand
TACCAAGACAACGCTCACCGGCAATGCCCAGGATGAGAACAACTACGATGCCCAGCCCATCGCTCCTAAGACCGAGCAGATCAAGGCTCAGAAGAAGTTCTCCCTCGACCTCGCCCCTTACACGATGATCATGTTGCAGTATCAGTTGTAAATCCTGTTATATATAATAAGGTACAGGAAGGAGCCGGATTAGTAGTCTGGCTCCTTTTTTATTCCACTTTCCCACAGGAAGATAATTATTTCGCCAAAATTATGCTAATAACATAATTTTATTTGCATAATTCAATTATTCTTTTTATCTTTGCAGCGTAAAAGTAAAAAATAAGAAGATGAATACTAATCCTTTCGTACTCAGCCCAGCCATTCCAGACGAGTTCTTCTGTGACCGTCAGAACGAATCGGCATCGTTAATCAAAAGTATTAATAATCAGGAGAATGTCGTACTGATATCTCCCCGTCGAGTTGGTAAGACAGGGTTAATCTATCATTGTTTCAATCAGCCGGAAATACGAGACAACTACATTACTGTCTCTATTGACATTCTTCACACCACATCTTTTCAGGAATTAATCAAAGAACTTGGGTCTGCTGTTTTCAATACAATCGCCAAACGGAGTGAAAAACTTACAAAACTCTTTGTTGCTACGCTTCGCTCACTGAGCGGTAGTTTTGGACTTGACCCAATGTCATTAACACCGACTTTTGATGTAAAGTTAGGCCAAATTAATGCTCCAGAATATACGCTTGAAGAGATTTTTGCCTATCTTGAGAAAGCAGACAAGCCATGTATAGTGGCCATCGACGAATTTCAGCAAATCACAAAATATCAGGAAAAAAACATTGAGGCACTACTTCGTGGACACATACAAAAAATGACGAATACTCATTTTATTTTTGCAGGTTCTGAGCGTCGTCTGATGAATGAGATGTTCTTCTCCGAAAAACGTCCTTTCTTTCAAAGCGCAACGCTCATTCAACTGGAACCCATTAACCTTGGGATATACACAGAATTTGCCGTCAAGCAGTTTGAGGCTGCGGAAAAGAACATTACAAAAGAAGCGATCGTCTGGGCATATCAGACATTCGATGGTGTAACAATGTATGTGCACAAACTATTGCACGACAGTTATGCCGATACCAATACATGCGAAACATGCAGCATTGATGATATGAAGTATGCGGCAGAACAGTTGTTACAGCAAAACGCCAAGCGATTGCAAGAACTTCTTGCCTACGTGACAGAACAGCAAAAAGAAGTATTATACGCCATTGCTGCTGAACGTAATGTGACGCGTATCACTTCGTCAGAATTTGTCAAACGGCATCACCTCAAGTCGGCCAGTGCAGTTCAATCAGCCGTAAAGCGTTTGTTGGATTTTGATTTAATCACCGAGCAGCATAAATGTTTCTCTATCTCCGACCCGCTGTTAAGGATTTGGTTGGTTCGGTAGTCCCCGAAAACAGTATTAATAGTTTTTGACGTGTACTGAATAAGTTGACACTTTTGAAGTTCAAAAAGTGTATCAGTATGCGACAAAATCGTGGAATGACAGATGAAAAAAGACTTGCATTATTGAATGAGTACTTATCTTCAGATTCAGTTCGTTTTGTCAACGATAAGTTGCCTGATTTTCAGTTCGACATCGAGTTATCGCGCTTCGAAGAGTTCAAGAAAATGGCGGAGCATTTGCTGCATGCGAATGCTGGAGATTATGACATTCCAGCCATTAAAGCCTGTCTGTTCAAGGATGTAAAACAGAGAAAAGGTGCGAGAATAACATATTTGACCCCCTGTGAGTGTCTAAGCAGGAAGCATGAGAGACCTGTGCCAGACAACATCGATGATGAAATGGCCCGTTATGCGCTCAAGTTCCCTCAGACAATGGATTTGTATGAGGCTTATATCAAAGATCCTTCTGCTTTCGACCATTTAATCTATCAGGAAGAAATGTTAGATATTCTTTGTCACGTCTTTCATGTAAGCAGTATTAAAGCAAACGACATTCGACTTGCCATTCAGCGAAGTGAGACGGAACGAATAGAAGCCTACAAAAAGGAAATCTTTTCCAATCTCCAAGACATCAATCCGTCCGAAGCCAAAACCTCTTGGCAACGTCTCACAAGTAATCCTCATGCTTTTCTAAAAGCCCATGCTGTCAGTCGGGTGCTAGCACGATATTATTATGAATCCTAAAACTAATGTATGAAGATTAAATATTTTGCCCTAACAGTTTTATGCTTTGTAGGGATCTACCTCATTTGGGCTTTCCTCGACTCTGACACAGAGTTTGAAGATATTGAATCAATATTAAAAAAACATGGAAATGAGTACCTGTATAGAAAGAGGTTTCCACCTGACACTTGTATCGCCTGAAGAAACGGGCTAGCAGTGATGCAAGCCCGTTTCTTTAGTTATCTGATTCTATTGATTAACTCCTGGGCGACGGTCTCTTGCATCTTGATGTAGGTGAAGAGTTTCTTACCTGCATCCTTTAGGCTGGCCCCAAAGAGGTAGACGATATCGTCGATGATGAGGAAGCGGTCATGATTGCGCTGGCACACATTGATTGCTATAGGTGGGTAGTGCTGGTTATGGCGCTGTACATCCAACTGCTGTTGCTGGTTCAGTTGGCGAGTATAGATGGTGGCAGAAACTTAGGTGTTTAGTGATAGCGGGTCGTTTAGTACCAAAAAGGTCTGCCATTTGTGTTTGACATTTGATGGTGTAGGGATACAAAGAGTTTTTGGATAAACAAATTAAATTTAGTGTTTTTGTTCTCTCTTCATCGATTTTTTTGTACCTTTGGGCGCTGATATTTTTAAATGACTGAAAATATGAAAGGAATTAAGATTGTGGTGGGAGACATCACGCAGTAGAAGGTAGATGCGATTGTGAATGCTGCGAACAGGACATTGCTTGGCGGTGGGGGCGTGGATGGTGCCATCCATCGGGCCGCTGGCAGCGGACTGCTGAAGGAGTGTATGACGCTTGGCGGCTGTGAGACGGGACAGAGTAAGATGACGGACGCTTACAACCTGCCTTGCAAGAAAGTGATCCACACCGTTGGGCCTGTCTGGTACGGTGGGAATCACAATGAGAGAGAGTTGCTGGCCTCCTGCTATGATACGGCGATGAGACTGGCAGAGGAGAACGGACTGCAGAGTATCGCTTTTTCCTGCATCAGCACAGGTGTCTATGGCTTTCCGAAGGCTGAGGCGTCGAAGATTGCCACAGAGGTGCTGACAAGGCATCTGCGCGAAGGCTATCAGGGCGAGATTATCGTCTGTTGCTTTACCCAAGCGGACGCAACGTATTACGAATAAAACAAAAAATGCCCCCGTAGTTCTGAATTTCAGAAACTCGGGGGCAAAATGGCTGACTATTAGTTTTTTAATAATCTTCGTTTAATCTCATTTGCTGACGTTGTTCTTGTGGCGAGCCTCGATTTCACTGTTGATCTCGTCGAGTCTCTCGTCAGTAAGAGGATACTTATAGATGAGATAGCCTACAACAATCAGAAGAAGCGCAGGAATGACGGTGGTGAACATCAGAATGGCATTCTGCGCAATTTCGGAGTAATTGGCCAACTTGACATAATAAGCATTTACTGGAGCGCTGATAAAGGAGGCCAGGAATACCACGACAAAGATGCCAAGCACCAGTTGC
>JAFWTK010000098.1 GCA_017518935.1 Prevotella sp. | reverse complement strand
GGAGATTCTGCCGTCCACTTCTTCCCCGCACCCGTTGCAAACGTTGTTGTACTTATACCCATCAGGCATAAGACAACCATCAGTTTCAATAGTCTATTCATATTCTTCATCCCATCTCCGCACTCAGTACCCCGACCGAGAATCGAACAAGAAACTTAATGAATGTTGCGTCCGTGCAACATTTTTTCGAAAAATTGTTGCCTGTATACAACATTTTTATTATCTTTGCACCGTGAAACAACTTAAAGCCATTGTTTTATGGACGCATTATTTAGAAAAAGTGACAGGCTATTGGCCAACACCAGCACGGAAATCATCCGCGAAATAATGGACGAGATCCACTGGAACTCCCAACTTATCAGCATTATGGGTGCAAAAGGCGTGGGCAAGTCTACACTCATCAAGCAATACCTGAAACAGAACTATGAACCAGGTGACCGTAGCGTGCTGTACTGTTCGGCTGATACGGTGGACTTCTCCACACGTACACTTGTAGAGTTGGCAGAGGAATTTGCAATTCAAGGTGGTGAACTGTTAGTGATTGACGAGATTCATAAATATAAGTCCGGCACAACGGATTGGAGTCGTGAAATCAAGGAGATATACGAACTTTTCCCTGACCTGAAGATGATTGTGAGCGGGTCGTCCCTGCTTCGTCTGAGAGAAGGGGATGCCGATTTGTCGCGACGTGCTATCAAATACACGATGCCTGGTCTTTCCTTCCGGGAGGCACTCCGTTTCTATCATGGCCTGTCTTTCTCCAAATGGTCGTTGGACGATATTCTGGCACATCCCCACGAATTATGGCAGATGGTATCCTCAAAGTGCAAGCCCGTACCCCTATTCAAGGAATACTTGGAAAAGGGCTACTATCCATTCCTGTTAGAAGGCGAAGGTGAATATTACACCAAAATCGAGCAAGTGATCAACTATATCATTGAAACCGAACTGCCTCGGATTTGCAAGGTTGACATCGCAAATGTCAGGAAGTTGCAGGCACTCGTTGCCCTGATATGCAGCGAAGTGCCTTTCGAACTGAATGCCAATAAGATTGCTGCCGCCCTTGAAATAGGACGCGACACGGTGGTTGAATACCTTAAATATCTGGGTGACGCCAAAGTGCTGAACCTGCTGTATTCCGACAAAAAGAAGATTGGTAAGTTGTCGAAACCCGACAAGGTATATCTGGAAAATCCCAATATACTATATGCCCTGGCTCCCACCAAAGCAGATATCGGCACCCTCCGCGAAACCTTTGCCATTGGCAGCCTCTCAGAGTCGCACAACGTAGAATATGGCAAGGAAAAAGGCGATTTCAGGGTAGATTCCAAATACACTTTTGAGATTGGCGGGCGGAGTAAGGACTTCTCACAGATTGCAGGTATGAAAGACTCCTATATCTTTGCCGATGACTGGGACATTCCCGACGGAGCAAAACTCCCGCTATGGATGCTCGGATTCCTCTATTAATAAAACACAGGGGCTGGAACCACTGTACACCTCGTTTCTGATTCGTATTCTCCGACCCCATTTCTCATTCAACTCATCCCCGAAGGCTCTATGCTGAAAGATGTGGAGGATGATGCTGATGTGCGCCGTCTGGTACATAACATGATGGAACTCTATGAGGGTACTACCATCATGAAGATTGTCGTAGAGTGCCAAAAGGAGTATCAGGAACGCTATTTTAGCATGAAAGGCAATGACTGGCGGCACCTGCTGCGGGATTATGTCAGAAAGGTGACAGAACGCCCGGAACTACAAGAGGAAGAGGTGTTCAGATTCGTCATGGCAGGGTGAGTACTTGGAAGCACTCACCTGATGATGGCTGTCCAACCGCCTCCGCTACTCAGATGGATGTTTAGTCGGTCACTGCGGGTTACCGTCTGCTGAGTATGCTTGTAATCCGTCGCATCCTTCAAGGCATTGACGCCATCGGCGAAGATATCAGCCTGATGGCGACCTTCTCCCAAGAAAGAGAGATCGATAGTCAGGTCGCGAGGTGTCCAGTCGGTCATCGCTGCAACAAACCATGTCGTGCCTTTACGACGGGCTATAACGGTATATTCTCCCATCCTGCCATCCAGGGCGACCGTCTCGTCGAAGGTGGTAGGAGCCTGTGCGATAAAGTCCGTACACACCTGATTCTGCATGTACTTCGTGGGACTGTCAGCCATCATCTGAAGCGGGGCCTCGAAAGTGGTGTACATCGCCATCTGGTGCACCCGGGTTCCCTGACTCATCGGGTGGTCGTTGTTGCCAAAGAAGTTATTCTTCATGGCGTTGGTCATGGCACCAGGTGTATAGTCCATCGGTCCAGCCAACATACGGAGATAAGGTGCCGTCACGTCATAATGCGGCTGATCATGCAGGGGCCCGTCGCCTGCACGAGGCTCCCATTTGGAATTCTCCAGCCCCTTCACACCCTCGAAATTGAAGATGTTGGGATAGGCACGCTGGATGCCAAAGGGCTTCAGTCCGTGGTAGTCGAGATAGAGATGATACTTGGCGGCACTCTCCGCAATCTTATAGGCTGAGACTATCACCTGCTGGTCGTCGCGATCGAAGAAATCCACCTTGAATCCCTTGATCCCCATGTCGGCATAGTGTTTCATCACCGCATCGGTGACAGAGATATCATTCAGAGGATTGCTCCCGATGAGATTGCGCCAACTGGACCAGAGGATGATGCCCACACCCTTTTCCTGACCATGGGCTATCAGTCTGGACAGGTCTATCTCCGGACTCAGGTCTGCTGTCAACGACTCCTTGCCGCTCCATCCCTCATCGATGATGATGTATTCTATCTTGTTCTTGGCGGCAAAGTCTATATAATATAAATAGGTGTCGGTGTTCATGCCTGATTTGAAATCCACACCAGAGATGTTCGTGTTGTTCCACCAGTCCCAGGCCACCTTGCCAGGTTTGATCCACGAGGTGTCACTGATGCGGCACGCCGGAGCCAGACGCTGCGCCATGTCGCAGTTCAGGATGTCAGCATCTTTCTCAGTGATGACGACAGCCCGCCAGGGCAGTGCCCGTTTGCCATCCAACCGGGCAATATAGTCGGCACGCTTTGTGGGTACAAGGTTCAGACGGTCGAACCCGCCAATCTCTTGTTCCAACGGATAGGGCGCAAATTCTGCCGTCAGTCCACTCTTGCCATTGCTCTTGAGGAACATGCCCGGATAATCCTCCACGCCGGCATCCATCACGATAGCCTTCAGGCCGTCGGGCAGACAGACGGCTAAAGGGGTGATGGCCAGCGAATCCTTGAACATCTTCGACAGGGGCTGCTCGTCGTAATAAGACTCGAAACTATAGCAATAGCGCTCACCGCCACGATTGTCGTTGACATAAGGGATGAAAGCGGGATAGTCTTCGGCAAAATTAAACTCCACCGTCTCGCTGGTTACTCTTGACAAATTTTTCCTGCCGAGTAGGAAACGGTAGGCGGCACCGTCGTTATAGACGCGGAACTCGATGCTGATGCCGTTCTTGAACGAGATGGTCATCGCGTTGTACTCGTCCTCGACCTCCGACTTCTTATAGAACGGTGTCGCAAACTTCGTTCTCACCTGCTGGCGATTGGTCACCTTGCCCGATCCCCCCTTTGCGAAGACATCGAAAACGCCGTCAATCAGGATGTTGATACGCGATTCCTCCAACACAGACACACCATTGTGCTCGATGCGCCAATACAGTCTGTGGTCATTCGAAGTACCTACCTCAATCTGTGTCTTCTTGTCAGGAGATTCTGCCGTCCACTTCTTCCCCGCACCCGTTGCAAACGTTGTTGTACTTATACCCATCAGGCATAAGACAACCATCAGTTTCAATAGTCTATTCATATTCTTCATCCCATCTCCAACAGTACCCCGACCGAGAATCGAACTCGGAACTAAGCTTTAGGAGAGCCTTGTTATATCCATTTAACTATCAGGGCATGCTTTTCGGGTGCAAAGATAGTGCAAAATTTCGATTTAGCGAAGAGAATACAAATAAATTTGCATTCTTGAGCGTGAGAAATTTATCTAAATCGAGCGAATAACCAAATTTTATTTGAATTTTACCGAGATGCAGCCTATCTTCGACCTTTTTTATTGCTGCCGTTTTGGTATTCCGGTTTTTTTTTACTAATTTTGCCGCAGAAATCCCCAAAAACGACAACAACAGTACAATCATGAAAAGATTAATTATTTATCTCGTTGCAGGCACGTTGATCCTGATAAGTTGTAACCAGAAAGCAAAGACTGCAGAGGCTCCCGCTGCCGTAGGACAAGAGTCACAGAAGACCGTGGCAAGTAACCAGTACACCGACATCGAACTGCCCGGCATTCAGGGACAGACAGTGAAGGTGAGTGACTATGTGGGCAAGAACAAACTCGTGCTCATCGACTTCTGGGCTTCGTGGTGTGGCCCTTGCATCAGGGAATTGCCCTATGTGGTGAAGGCTTACGAACGGTATCACGACAAAGGTCTGGAGATTGTCGGTGTATCACTCGACAAAGACAAGGCCAGTTGGGTGCAGGCCATCGAGATGACAGGGCAGAAATGGCCACAGATGAGCGACCTGCAGGGATGGAACTGCAAAGGGGCACAACTCTATGGCATACAATCTATTCCCGCCAACGTACTCATCAACGAACAGGGTGAGATCATTGCCCGCGACCTGCGAGGAGAGGATCTGATCAATACCCTCGCAAAACAATTGCAATAAGAACTGTTACCATAAAGAATATTGGCAGGCCTCACAGCCTGCCAATATTTTATTTCGCTACCTTCGTGGCGCGGACGAAGTATAATATTAATAATATGTACGCGAGGAGCGAACAGACCTCGGAGAGTGGATTGGCCAGCCATGACTCACTGACGGGATTGAAGCCACCGAAACGCAGCAACGCACTGACGACACCCATCAGCGCACCACCGGCGATGAAACCGGAGGCAAGCAGCGTACCCTTCTCACCACGGGCCTCATTGACCTTCTTATCCTTAGAACGGGTGGTGACATACCAGTTAATGGCACCGCCAATCACCAGAGGCACATTCAGTTCCATGGGGATGAACATACCCAGGGCAAAGGCCAGAGCAGGCACCTTACAAAGCGTGAGGATGATGGCAATGGCTGCACCGATGGCGTAGAGCACCCAGGGAGCACCCACCCCGTTCATCAGCGGGTCGATGACTGCCGCCATCGCATTGGCCTGGGGCGCAGCGAGTTGTCCGGAGGCAAAACCGTAGGTCTCGTTGAGCAGCATCATCACACCACCGACGGTAGCCGCTGACACCAACGTGCCGAGGAACTTCCACGATTCCTGTTTCCGGGGTGTCGTACCCAACCAGTAACCAATCTTCAGGTCGGTGATAAAGGCACCCGCCATCGACAGGGCTGTACAAACCACACCGCCCATGACCAGAGCAGCCACCATACCACTCGTGCCTTGAAGTCCCACACCCACCATCACCACAGAGGCGAGGATCAGTGTCATCAGTGTCATGCCACTCACGGGGTTCGAGCCCACGATGGCGATGGCATTCGCAGCCACAGTTGTAAAGAGGAAGGCTATCACTGCCACAAGGACGATGGCTACCAAAGCCTGCAACATATTCCCGTCCATCACCCCGAACCAGAAGAAGAGGAACGTGATAACGATGGTCACTATCGAGGCGATGGCAATAAACTTGAAAGGTAAGTCTCGCTGAGTGCGCTGTTGCGCCACAGCAGCCTCACCACTTCCTTTCATCTCCTTCGCAGCCAGAGAGACAGCACCCTTGATGATGCCCCACGACTTGATGATGCCGATGATGCCGGCCATCGCAATACCACCGATACCGATGGACTTGCCGTAGGCCTTGAAGATCTGTTCAGGCGACATATCGCCCACAGCCGTCGTGATGCTGGGATCCCACTGGTTGAGCACCTCCGTACCGAAGAACAATGAGAGTCCTGGTACGATGAGCCACCACACCGACAATGAACCGAGGGTGATGATCAGCGCATACTTGAAGCCGATGATATAGCCGAGACCCAGCACAGCGGCTCCCGTATTAATCTTAAACACCAGTTTGGCCTGATCAGCCAACGACTGTCCCCACTCCACCACACGCGAGGTGAAGTTCTCGTTCCACCAACCGAAGGTGGCGACGATGAAGTCGTAGAGTCCTCCGACGATACCTGCCAACAGCAATGGCTTGGCCTGATTGCCGCCCTTGGCCCCACTCACCAATACCTGCGTGGTGGCAGTGGCTTCGGGGAAGGGATACTTACCGTGCATGTCCGACACGAAATATTTACGGAATGGTATTAAAAAGAGGATACCGATGATACCACCCAGCAACGAGGCGAGAAATATCTTCAGGAACGAAGCCGACATCTCCGGATATTTCGCCTGGAGGATATAGATGGCTGGCAACGTGAAGATGGCTCCCGCCACCACCGCACCCGAACAGGCACCGATACTCTGGATAATCACATTCTCACCCAACGCCTTGTTACGCTTGGCAGCAGTCGATACACCTACTGCGATGATGGCAATAGGGATGGCTGCCTCGAACACCTGACCTACCTTCAGTCCCAAGTAGGCAGCGGCTGCTGAGAAGAGCACTGCCATCAGCACGCCCCACGTCACCGACCACGCATTGACCTCTGGATAATGCCCCTTTGGCGACATCATCGGCTCATAACTCTCTCCTTCTTGCAGTTCCCGAAACGCATTGTCGGGCAACTGGTTTTTCATTTCCAAATCTTCCATATTGTTACACTTTTTTTCGTTTATGTTGCAAAGGTACGAAATAATGCACAATCCACAATGCAGAATTCACAATTATTTTTTATCTTTGCCAAGATTATTCATTCTTCCCGAACCCACTATAGAATTATAATAGTAAATTTTCAAATGAAAAGATTAGTTTTTTTCTGTTTCCTTGTGTGTGCTGCACTCAGTGTCAGTGCCCAGAATCCGTACCTCCCTCTCTGGGAGCATGTACCCGATGGTGAGCCCCGTGTATTCGAGGATCCCGACAACCCTGGTAAGTTGCGTGCCTATATCATCGGCTCGCACGATGTGAATTACTCCGCCTACTGCGGTCCCGACATCCGCATGTGGTCGGCTCCTGTGGAGGATCTCTCCCAGTGGCGTGACGAAGGCCCCATCTTCACATGGTTTATTGATGGTCAGTGGGACACGATGTATGCTCCCGACTTGGTGTGTACTACTGATCGTATCACAGGCAAGAAGACCTATTGGCTCTATCCCCACTCCCATGGTTGGAGACGCACGCCGATGGTGTGTAAGAGTGACCGCCCTGATGGTCCCTTCACGCCCATCAACCTCACCGAGGATGGTCGTCAGTGCCTCCCCGGCTCCCTCATCGACTTCGACCCCTCCGTGTTTATCGAGAACATCACCGACAAGAAGGACAAGGACTACGACATCGGATATCGTGCCTACGTGTTCTACGGTTTCCAGCATTCTACCGCTGTTGAACTCGACCAGAAGACCATGTATTCGAAGCGTGAGGGTACGGAACCTATCGACCCGTTCATCCCCGCCAGCAGTGCCGACGGACGTCTTTTAGACAAGGCT
>JAFWTK010000097.1 GCA_017518935.1 Prevotella sp. | reverse complement strand
TCCTAAGAATCGCATACGTACAACTTTTATAAAGAATTCGGTTACAAAATTATGCATTTTTCCTCCATTTTCATCCACTTTTATGAACTAATTCCCCACCATTTAGTATTTTTAACTATTGAAGGCTCCTTTTGCTATCTGGGATTTTACATCTGACTCGATTTAATTCTCTTCTCTTTTTGTGGATACTTATGGGCGTAAAAATGCAAATTGTATTCAAATTGTATCTTTTTTGAAAGATTTCTCGATTTTTTTGCTCATAATTCAAAGATTTGTGCTATTTTTGCAACTTGTTAGTATGATATTGAAAAATGACTGCTGTTTCAGAGAAGACAATCGACATTGATAAGATCTTTCGACAGAAGATGGGATCCAAGGCAAAGTATGTGCCAGGATTCCTTGTCAGTTGGCTGAAACGAATCGTCCATCAGGATCGGGTGAACGCCTTCCTGTGGGAGAGCCGTGATAAGTCGGGTGTCGAATGGTTGGAGGAGTGTGTGCGCTATCTCGACATGACGTTGGAAATAGAAGGGAAGGAGAACCTGCCTGACCCCAATGATGGCCGCCTCTATACCTTTGTCAGTAACCATCCCCTGGGCGGAGAAGACGGGGTGGCCCTTGGCGCCATCATCGGGCGCCATTATAACGGTCGTTTCCGTTACCTCGTCAACGACTTGTTGATGAATCTCCCCGGACTTGCACCCGTCTGTATACCTATCAATAAGACAGGTAACCAGAGTCGGAATTTCCCTGCGATGGTGGAGGCGGGATTCCAGAGCGACAACCACATGCTGATATTTCCTGCGGGCATCTGTTCCCGTAAGCGCCATGGCATTGTCAGCGACATCCCCTGGAAGAAGACCTTCCTGTCGAAGAGCGTCGAATACCAGCGGGATGTGGTCCCCATCCATTTCAGCGGCCAGAACTCCAACTTCTTCTACCGTCTGGCAAACTTCAGTGACAAACACCTGAAATTCAACCTCGCCATGCTGTTTTTAGTCGATGAAATGTACAAAAACGTGCACAAGACCTTCAAGGTGACCATAGGCAAGCCTATTCCCTGGCAGACTTTCGACAAGAGTCGGAATGCCACAGACTGGGCTCAGTATGTCCGAGATAAAGTTTACTCCCTATAAGACTTTCAATCAACCCCAAAAATATGGAACAAGAGATTATCCGACCTATTGAAAAGGAAGTCCTCAAAAGCGAATTGACCCCTGACCGTCAACTTCGGATGACAAACAAGAGTCATAATGAGATCTACGTCATCACGGCTCACAATGCTCCTAACGTGATGAAGGAAATTGGCCGTCTGCGTGAGATCGCATTCCGCGAAGCGGGTGGCGGAACGGGAAAGGACATGGATATCGACGAGTTTGATATCTGCGAGAACTGCTACAAGCAACTCATTGTCTGGAATCCGGAGGCTGAGGAGATCATTGGGGGCTACCGTTATCTGTCGGGTACGGACTGGGAATATAATGAGCAGGGACAGCCCATCCTGGCAACGAGTCACATGTTCCATTTCTCGGAAAGGTTCATCAAGGAATATGCACCGTATACCATCGAACTGGGCCGTTCGTTTGTGGCTCTGCCCTATCAGAGTTCACGGATGGGGGCCAAGAGTCTTTTTGCCTTGGATAATCTTTGGGACGGGCTTGGTGCTCTGACAGTGATCAAACCGAATGTGAAGTATTTCTTCGGGAAGATGACGATGTATCCCTCCTATATCCGCAAAGGCCGTGACATGATCCTGTATTTCCTGAAGAAGCATTTCGACGACAAAGACCATCTGATTATACCGATGAAACCGCTCAAAATTGAGGCTGACCCCCAGGAATTGGAGCGACTGTTCTGTGAGGACACCTTCAAGGGAGACTACCGGATCCTGAACCGTGAAATCCGTAAACTAGGCTATAATATCCCACCACTGGTCAATGCCTATATGAGTCTCTCGCCTACGATGAAACTGTTCGGGACGGCTATCAACTATGGCTTTGGTGATGTGGAGGAAACCGGTATATTGATTGCTGTTGACGAGATATTGGAAGAAAAGCGGGTGCGCCATATCGACTCCTATATCGAGGAGCATCCCGAGGCTCTCCAGATTACCAGTGGTGCCAACAAGGTGATATACAAACAGCACTGAATCAGACGATAGGCAGTGCGATACCACAGATTTTCTGATAGACATCCAGGGCGTAGACATCCGTCATGCCACTGATATAGTCGATGACGGCCATCAGGCGCGTCTCCAAGTCGGGTGAGTCGATGTCGTACTGGCTACTGACACGGCTGATGAGTTGCTTGGAGTAGAAACGGTCCGGATGGCGTGCTGCCTCGATGAAATGGGTCATTAATGTCTCCATAATCTTGTAACCTGACAGTTCCACGTCGAGCACGGGCCTGCTTTTGTAGATACGCTCTACCGAGAGCGCAGCACAGTTGAGATAGGCTTGGTGGGGTGTCTCACTGATGTTGTCGATGAGCGACCCCTTGAAAGTGCCGTTCAGAATCTCTTCATCATGGTTGACGAAGACTTGCACACATTCGTTCTCCAGTTTTCCAATGGCGCAGGCGCGCATATAGACCACTTTCTCGTTGTCATCAGTCAGCCCTTCATCGATGATGCGTTGCCGGATGTTTCTTTGCTGGGGCTCGTCGAAGAAACCAAGCATGAGTCGGGTCGTCTCTTCATAGGAAAGAATCTTTAACTTATGGGCATCCTCCAAGTCCATGATCTCATAACAGATATCATCAGCAGCCTCTACCAGATAGACCAACGGATGACGGACGTAATGAAGCGGTTCTCCAGGCTCTGAGAGACAAATAATCCCCAATTCATCGGCAACTTTCCGATAGATGTCCTTCTCTTTGTCGAAGAAACCGAACTTCCCTTTTTTGCCGGCAACCGTGGAAGAGAAAGGATATTTCACGATGCTGGCAAGCATAGAATAAGTCATGACAAAACCGCCTGTGCGACGACCCTTGAACTGGTGGGTCAGCAGACGGAAGGCATTGGCATTGCCTTCGAAATGGGTGATGTCGTCCCAGAACTGATGACTCACCTCCCGTTGCAGGTCTCTGCCAGGACCTTCAGAGAAGTAAGTCTGGATGGCTTTCTCCCCACTATGGCCAAAGGGTGGGTTGCCCATGTCGTGGGCCAGGCAGGCCGTGGCCACGATTTGTCCGATCTCCGCAAAAAGGGTGTCTTTCAGTTCCGGGTGACGCTGGATGAGTTGCTTCGCCACATCGTTGCCTAAGGACATACCGACACTGGCCACTTCGAGGGAGTGGGTGAGACGGTTGTGAACGAAGACACTCCCTGGCAGGGGGAACACCTGTGTCTTGTTTTGCAGACGACGGAAAGGGGCTGAGAAAATCAGGCGGTCGTAGTCGCGTTTGAACTCCGTCCGGTCATCGTGACGCTCCGGATGCTTGTGCTCTTGTCCGAGCCGTTTGTTGGATATAAGTTGCTGCCAATTCATCATAATTGACTGCAAAAGTAGCGAAATTATTATAAAAAACAACATTTTCCGTGGAAAAATATGGCTATTTCAAGATAAATGTGTACTTTTGCACCAATGTTAAAATGAAATTTTAAAAGTATGCTCAAGATCAAGGTCGTTAACAAAGGACATCAGCCATTGCCTCAGTATGCCACCACACAGAGTGCGGGGATGGATTTGCGGGCTAATCTGGAGGCTCCGGTCACCCTGAAGCCCATGGAACGTAGACTCATCCCGACCGGTCTGTATATCGCGCTGCCAGAAGGGTATGAGGCACAGGTGCGTCCGCGCAGTGGACTGGCCCTGAAGAAAGGCATCACGGTATTGAATGCCCCTGGGACGGTGGATGCCGACTATCGCGGAGAGGTGGGTGTCGTGCTCATCAATCTGTCGCAGGAGCCGTTTGTCGTGGAGGACGGTGAGCGCATTGCCCAGATGGTCATCGCCCGTCATGAACAGGCGGTGTTCGAGGCTGTGGAGGTGCTCGATGAGACTGAACGCGGTGCTGGGGGCTATGGGCATACAGGTGTGAAATAAACTCAAAGGAATATTGGTCACGAAGAAGAGGATGAGAACCACCGTGCAGGCCTGGATGCTGCTGGCCTTTCTGGCAGTAGGTGTCTGGTCGTGTTCGACTACCGCAAAGACAGGTGGTCGGGAGGATTCCGTGAGGGCGTTGCCCCCACTCTCCCCGCAACAGGCACGCCTGTATGACTATTATTTCCTGGAGGCCATGGTCCAGCGACAGAAAGGACAGAACGATGCCGCCTTCGATCTGTTGAGTCATTGTCTGGACATCAATCCCCATGCGGCTGAAGTCTACTATTTCATGGCACAGTATTACAGTGCACTGAAACAAACGGAGAAGGCCCTCGACTATTTCCAGACCGCCGCCCGTCTGAACCCGCAGAACGAGACCTATATGGAGACACTGGCGCAGGTCTATATCCGTCAGCAGAACTATCAGGAGGCCATTGCTGTGGTGGAAAAACTCTATGAGCGGCACAAAGACCGTGAAAACCTCTTGGAAATGCTCTTCCAACTCTATCAGGAGATAGGGGATTATCAAAACGCGGTTGCCGTATTGGACCGGATAGAGATGATTGACGGAAAGAGTGAGCGGTTGTCGCTGGCCAAGAGCGAGGTCTACACACGGATGGGCGATGAGAAGGCCTCGGTGGCGGAAATGGCTGACCTGGCCAAGCAATACCCCAACGACCTGAACTATCTCGCGATGTATGGCGAGAGTCTGATGATGACTGGGGAGACGGAACAGGCACTGGGCATCTATGACCGTATCCTGAAAGAAGAACCCAACAATAACCGTGTCCTGATGTCGCTGCGTACCTATTACCAGTCGCAGGAGAATCAGGAGATGGCTGACTCCTTGACGCGACGGGTGCTGTTGGGCAAGAATACGAGTCTGGAAGAGAAGACCTACCTGATCCGACAGATTATCGGTAACAATGAACAGGCGGGCGGTGACAGTACGGAAGTGCTCCGGTTGTTCCACCTGATGATGGCGGTCGACACCACGGATGTGGATATCCCCATGTTGTGTGCCACCTATATGGACCTGAAGAAGATGCCGCCAGACAGTATCAAACCCGTGCTGAACCGCATCCTGAGACTGGCACCAGACAATTCTGCGGCACGTCTGCATCTGGTGGGCTATGCCTGGGCAGAAGACGACAAGGACCGTGTGATAGAACTCTGTCAGACAGCCCGGGAATATAATCCCGACAATATGGCATTCTATTATTATCAGGGGATTGCCTATTATCAGCGGGACAGTCTGGATCAGGCACTCTCTACCTTCCAGAACGGGGTGAGTGTCATCAACGAAAGGAGTAATGCGGATATCGTCTCAGACTTCTACGAGGTGATGGGGGAGATCCTGCATAAGAAAGGTCGGGTGGAGGAGGCCTTTGCTGCCTATGACTCCTGTCTGCAATGGAAACCCGACAATATCCCGTGTCTGAACAACTATGCCTATTATCTCAGTCTGCGGAACGAAAACCTGTCGAAGGCTGAGACGATGAGCATGAAGACGCTGAAGGCAGAACCGAAGAATGCCACCTATCTTGACACCTTTGCATGGATTCTCTTCATGCAGGAGCGGTATGCGGAGGCGAAAATCTACATCGATCAGGCTTTACAGAATGTAGACACCGTCGCTCTCAACGGGGATTCCATCGGTAATGCAGCCATCTATGAACATGCCGGTGACATCTACTGGTACTGTAAAGATCCCGAGAAGGCATTGACCTTCTGGCAGGATGCCCTGAAGGGGGATGCAGAGAACAAGGTACTTATCAGAAAAGTTAAACTCAAAAAATATTTTAAAGAATGAAATCAACTAATTATTTGAAGATTGCCGTATTGGCAATGCCACTGATGTTGACTTCTTGTATGTCACACAAGAAGGCTGTGAAAGAAGAGACACCACAACCCCTTACTGTCGAACAGCAACAGCAGAAGGATTTCGTGGAGAGAGTGCAGGACAATGTCACAACTGCCCGCTTTCTCACGTCAAAGGTGAAGTTCTCTGTTGAAGTAGGAGCGCAAAAACTGACGCTGACAGGTAACCTGAAGATGAAGCGCGACGATGTGATCCGTCTGCAGTTGATGGCTTTTGGTTTCGTGGAAGCCGGACGTATTGAGATGACCAAGGACTATGTACTGATTATGGATCGTATCAACAAACAATATCTGAAGGCTCCCTGGATGCAGGTGGACTTCCTCCGCAACAGTGGGCTGGACTTCAGTTCGATGCAGGCCCTGTTCTGGAATGAGTTGTTTAAGCCCAATCCCGTCATTATTGGCAAGAAACCTGCTGCCTCTGATACCACAGCCGTCTATACCACCCTTGAGAGCGGTGACGACATGATTATCCAACTGAATGAGGGCAAGATGGACTATAGTTGGCTTGTGGGGGCTAAGGATGCTGCTATCAAGATGGCTAATATCCAGTACAAGGACCGCTTCAATCCGGAGAACAGTGCCCAGTTGAACTGGGACTACGATAAGTTTGAGATGTTTTCTGGCAAGAAATTCCCCACCAAGCATGGCATCGCCCTGACAACTGCCAAGAAAGATGTGAAACTTGGCATGACGCTCAATTATCTTGGTAATGATACAGAGTGGGAGACCCGTACCGAAGTATCCAACAAATACCGTGAGGTGACGGTCGATGAGATTCTCCGTCGCTTTATGTCCCTGTAAATTGTAGCAGATGAAACGACTGCAGGTTGTCCTCCTGTTGTTTTGTCTCTCTGTAGTGACCGTTTCCGGACAGAAAAAGACACCTGTCCGGAAAAAGGTTACTACTACTAAGACTGTATCCAAGAAACAACCTGCCAAAAAGTCGACTAAAAAGTCGACGACTGCTAAGAAGCAATCGTCCCCCAAGGAGCAGCCTGCGACGGTGAAAGGGTTGCAAAACCAGCGCCAACAACTCCAGAAGCAGATGAAGGAGCAGGAACGCAAGTTGCGACAGAATGAGCAGGACGTGAAGAAACGTTTGCAGAACCTGATGATCATTAATACGGAGATCAGTGACAAACGTCGGACGATTGATACCATCCGTCGCGACATCAATACCCTTGATGGGAATATACAGGTCCTGGACCTTCAAGTAAAGAATCTGGGAAAAGAACTTGAAGAACGTAAGGAACGTTTCAAGAAGTCGGTGCGCTATATGCACCGCAACAGGAACATCCAGAACCAGTTGATGTTCATCTTCAGTGCCAAGAACTTCTCACAGATGTTCCGTCGTCTGCGCTTTATGCGGGAGTATGCTGTTTTCCAACAGGCTCAGGGGGAGGCCGTGCAGTCCATGCAAGATCAGGTTGCCGAGGCGGTCGAGGAACTGTCGGGCGTGAAGAGACAGAAGAACGATCTGCTCTACCGTGGTGAACAGGAAAGAAAGTCACTTGAAAGCAAACAGGTGGAGCAGCAAAAGGTGGTGACCTCCTTGCAGAAACAGCAGAAGACCATCCAGAGTGTCTTGGAACAGCAACGGAAAAAAGATGCTGAACTGAATGCACAGATCGACAAGTTGATTGCTGAGGAGATTGCCCGTGCCAAGGCCCGTGCTGAGGCAGAGCGGAAGAAGAAGGCCGCAGAGGAAGCCCGTAAGAAACAAGAGGCGGAGATCGCCCGTAAGAAGGCTGCTGCTGAAGCCGCTGCCCGGGAGAATGCCCGTAAGATTCAGGAGGCGAAGGAGAAGGAGGCCAAGGCCAAGGCGGAGGCCCGTGCCGCCGCCCGTAAGAGTGAACGGGAGAAGGCTACTGCAGAGAAGGCTGCCCGTGAGGCAGAGAACGCCCGTAAGGAGGCGGAGCGCAAGGCGGCTAATGAGGCCAAGGCCCATGAGAAGGAGATGGCTGAGGCCAAGAAGAAATCGGAAGAGGCCTGGACCATGTCGTCTGTCGACCGACAGTTGAGCGGTAACTTCGAGAGTAATAAAGGACGGTTCCCCATGCCCATTACTGGGGCTTATAAGATCG
Organism: Prevotella sp.; assembly: GCA_017518935.1. Taxonomy (GTDB): domain Bacteria; phylum Bacteroidota; class Bacteroidia; order Bacteroidales; family Bacteroidaceae; genus Prevotella. Next base: position 3,989 of record JAFWTK010000097.1, on the reverse strand, counting down.
TCAACACACAGGGGCAGCATCGTGTGGAGGGACTGAAGGGAACAACGGTCCAGGAGACGAAGGGCATTGAACTGAAAGGACAGCCGGGGGCAAAGGCCCGTTGTATCTTCGACGGAGAAGTGAGCCGGGTGCAAGACTATAGGGGTTCGGTGATTGTCATCGTGCGACATGGAACCTACTTCTCCGTCTATAGTGACCTCTCGTCGGTGAATGTCACGAGTGGACAGAAAGTCAGCACACGCCAGGTCATTGGCTCTGTCAGTCGCGATGGTACGATGAAGTTCCAGTTGCGCAGACTGTCAGGTGCCTTGCTCAATCCCTTGTCGTGGTTGAGCAGATAGATTCCTTATTTAGAGTTGAAAGTCCGAGAGCAACCGCACATACGTGTCGATGGCCTGCTCTATCTCGGAGATGCGGATGAACTCATCCGCAGAGTGGCTGCGTGCAGAATCACCGGGCCCTAACTTCATCGACGGGAAGGGCATCAGGGCCTGGTCGCTGAGGGTGGGACTGCCAAAGGGCTGCATATTCATTGCCAGGCATTTCTGTACCAAGGGATGTGTCTCCGGGATACTCGACGAGTGCAGACGGAACGAGCGGGCTTCCAGACGGCATCTCTTCATTTTCTTCCGCAGGAATTCAAACAGGTATTCATTCTGATAGAACTCATTTGGGCGGACGTCGATGATAAAATGCAGGCTGTCGGGAATCACATTGTGCTGGGTGCCTGCCTCTACGACGGTTACCGTCATCTTCGTGGCACCTAACAGCGGACTCTCCTTACGGAACTTGTAGTCTCTCAACCAGACCAGATCGTCCAGGGCCTCATAGATGGCATTCACCCCCTCGTTTCTGGCTGCATGACCTGATACACCGTCCGCATAGCCGTCAATCACCATCAGTCCTTTCTCCGCAATGGCGGGCTGCATACCTGTCGGTTCACCGACGATGGCCACATCAATCTTCGGGAGTCTTGACATGACACGACTGAAACCGTCCTTGCCGGACACCTCCTCCTCAGCAGAGGCGACCCAGAGAATATTATAGTTACGGGGACGGTGGAGCATGATGCGATAGACCTGAAGCAAGGCCACAAGACCGCCACCACAGTCGTTGGAGCCTAAGCCGTAGAGGAGATCGCCTTCCTGGGTGGGCTGATAGGGATCGCGGGTCCAGGTGGCAACGGGCTTCACGGTGTCGATATGGGCATTCAGCATTACCGTCGGACGGTCGTTGTTCCAGTCCTGACAACCCACCCACAGGTTATGGCCCTCACGACCGTGTGGCAACCCCCATTCATCTAAATAACGACTCAGCAGATTGGCTGCCCGCTCCTCATTCCTACTGACTGACGGTGTGGCTATCAGTGCTTTCAGAAGTCTTACGGCATCGTTAGAATAACAGTTTTGCTCCATAGATATTCAATATTTGCTGCAAAGTTACAAATATTAATCGAGACTACCAAAAAAAGATGCCACTACTCTCGCGAGCAGTAGCATCAAAAAAGCCTATGTTTAACTAAAAATCCTTTTCTCTAAAAGAAATTTTCAGCCTTACGGCTAAAAATTTGAAAGTTTAAAAGGGAATTTCACAATTGCCTCCTGTTATCCACAGCTGAAAACTTTCTCTTACCAATAACTAAAAACCTAAAACTATAAATATTACTACTAACCTAAAACAATCTATTAACCTTTTGACGTTGCAAAGATATATCTTTTTTCGATAAGATGCAATACTTTTATGAAAATAAGTGTATAAATACACATCATTCTTGACATAAATCAAGCGATTGTGTGCGAAAACACTAAATAATTACTCATTTTTCTTTGTTTTTTGCAAAACTTACAGTACCTTTGCGGGCAAATTAAATAAGGGAAAGATATGAAGAAACTATTAGTAGTGATTATCGTTTTGCTTGTGGCAATTCTCATGGCTTTGACTGTGCCCGACAAACAGAAACACAAGGATGCCATGATGGAGGCCGTCAATGAGTATGTTGCGGAAGAGTCTGTCGATAAACTGGGTGACAATATTCTTGCCAAACTGGGTAAGAGTGTTGTGGTGAAGACAGTGGAGACTGCTCTCAACTCAAAACTCAAGGTCAATGATTATTACCTCTTTAATACGACGCACGTGCGCCTGAATGGGAAAGACCAGATGTTGTCTGTAGGTCTGTTCGGTCATGTGTTTACCTTCGATAAGGAGATGCTTCGTGACAAGTTGAATGAAGCCCTGAATGCCAAGGAGGAGGCTGCCAGTGAGAAAAAGGCCGCCAAGGAGAGTGCCAAGGAACTGAAACGACTTCAGAAGGAACAGAAGAAGCGCGAAAAGGAATTAGAGAAAGAACAGAAGAAACGGGAGAAAGAGGCTGCCAAGGAAGCCAAGCGTCAGGCCAAGGAAGCAGAGAGAAGAGCCAAGGAGGCTGAGAAAGAGGCCAAGCGCAGAGCGAAAGAATTGATGAATTGAAAAGGCTGAGGTGAGGGTTTTGATTGTCAATACCAGCGAGCGGACTGGTGGGGCGGCTGTGGCTGCCAACCGTCTGATGAAGGCACTCATCAACCATGGTGTTAAGGCTAAGATGCTGGTGCGCGACAAAGAGACGGATTCATTGACCGTCGTCGGACTACCGAAGTCACTGACGCTTCATTGGCATTTTCTTTGGGAACGGTTGGTCATTTTTGTCCGAAGCCGTTTTTCACGGAAACATCTCTTCGAGATCGATCTGGCCAATACAGGTTCCGACATCACCCGACTGCCAGAATTCCAGGAGGCTGATGTCATCCATCTGCATTGGATCAATCAGGGCATGCTCTCGCTTGATGGCATCCAAAAGATCCTGCAGAGTGGCAAGCCCGTGGTGTGGACCATGCACGACATCTGGCCTGCGACGGCTATCTGTCATCTTACACTGGGATGCCGTAGTTTTACCTCTGCATGTAAGTCGTGCAAATTGTTGCCAGGAGGCAGTAGACTCGCTCAGAGTGTCTGGCGCAAAAAGCAACGGCTGTTGGAAGACGGGAACATCTACTTCGTGGCCTGCAGCCATTGGCTGGAACAGGAAGCCAGGTCGAGTGCATTGATCAAGGGACATAAGATCACGAGCATCCCCAACCCGATAGATACACATATATATTATAATAGGTGTAACAAACAGGAGGTCCGTCAGCAACTCGGACTGCCTGTCGACAAGAAACTGATCCTGTTTGTCTCACAACGTGTGACGAACCGTAACAAGGGCATGGACTACCTCATTGAGGCCTGTCGCCTACTGAAGGATGTTCCTCAGTTGGGCGTGGTCATCTTAGGCGGGCATGCTGAGGATGTGGCTGATCAGTTGCCTTTCGAGACCTTTCCCCTCGGATATGTCAACGATGAGCATCGTATCGTGGATGTCTACAATGCCGTCGATGTCTTTGTCCTGCCGTCGTTGTCGGAGAACCTGCCTAATACCATCATGGAGGCCATGGCCTGTGGGGTGCCGTGTGTCGGTTTCAGGGTAGGGGGCATCCACGAGGAGATAGACCATCGACAGAACGGCTACGTCGCTGATTACCGCAGTGCGGAGGATCTGGCACAGGGCATCCGCTGGATACTCACCGAGGCTGACTACGAGTCCCTCAGCCAGCATGCCGTCCAGAAGGTGGCGCAGACATATTCCCAACAGAGTGTCGCTCTCAAATACCTCGATGTCTATCAGCAGGCGATGGCCTTCAAGCACTACGGGCTATGATCAAGATCACCTATGTCACCGTCACCTATCAGGCAGCGAAGGTGTTGCAGCGCACCCTCGACAGTGTGTTGCAGCAGGACTATCCTGAGATCACCCATCTGATGATCGACGGTGCCTCGACGGATGGAACGCTGGAAATGGTCAACGACTATATCGAGCGTTCGAATGCCGCCAATAACGGACATAAGGTATTACTGATGTCTGAACCCGACAATGGCATCTACGATGCGATGAACAAGGGCCTGCGCGCCCTTGATGG
>JAFWTK010000096.1 GCA_017518935.1 Prevotella sp. | reverse complement strand
CTGCGGTGGTTTCCGCGAGGACGAGGACTTTATCAAGCGTAGCGGCAGTTACTTCGACTACCTCAGCCTGCACCACTACGAGCAGCAGGGCGGTTATGCAACTGGTCCCGTACGTCTGGGGCAGCAGTACGACCGCTACGCCCAGATGATAGCCAACGGCCCCAATCCGAACATCAAACTCTTCATCTCCGAGTGGAACCTGAACAGCATCGACTGGCGCACGGGTTTGTTTGCAGGTGGATTCCTCAATATGTGTGAGGCCCGCGATGTGGTGGCGATGGGTGCAGCAGCGCTCTTCATCCGTCGTACCGATGCACCCGACTGGAACAATGCCTTTATCAACTTCGACTATAAGGATCTGTTCAAGGCACCCAATTGTCAGGTGACGGAACTCTGGTACGACCATTTCTCCAAGTATCGTCTGGCTTATAGCGGTGAGACGGGTAATCTGAGTGTGAGCACCACACTGTCGGAGAACGGGGCCGAGGTGATTGTGAAGGTGGTGAACCCCACCGAGGAGGCTGCCACGCTGCGTATCAAGGGCGACTGGGCTGGTGTGTCAGGCACAGCGTTCGAGTACTATGCCCCTGGTTCGCTGACGGTGGCGAACAGCATGGAGAACAAGCATGCTGTCGCCATCCAGAAAACAACCGCTAAGACCGAAGACAACGACGTCGTCCTCTCCGTCCCATCCCTCTCCGCAGGTGTGCTCACAATTAAGAAATAGATTTCCTGCCAAAAAGTTTGGAGATTGCGGGGAATTTTGTAATTTTGCAACGGATAAAAGAAGACAACTATGGATTTTGGAAAACTATTGTTAAAGATTGTGGGTGTCGCGAAGGATGCTGCCCAGGACTACATCGAGAAATCGCAAAATGAGAACCGTCCTGCACAGCAGACGCGTCCCGCACAGAACTATGCCTCTCCGGTTGCGGAAAGAGTGGAAAGAGAAAAGACGGACTCCGAATGGAATGCGTATTTCAAGGAGATCCTGTTGAGTGAGTTCCCGTCGTACACCATCCGTGAGAACGTAAAGGTGACGGATCTGGTGGGATTCGCCAACGACGAGTTCAAACTCTACAAGACCCGTCCGACGCAGGCTTATAAGGCGGAGTGGGGACAGCCCTACACCTTCGTGCTCGAAAACGGCGGCAAAGCCATCGGTGTGGTGATGCTTGGCAAGGGCCACAGTCACGACAGCGGTGTGAAGTACCTGATTGCGAGGATGTATGCCAAGAAACTGGGTATCCCGTATATCAACTTCTACACGCAGATGCCCAACGAACGGGACTACGTCATCGGGCGCATTCACAAACTGTTGAACTAAGATAAAGACAGAAAAAGGGGATGCAGCATGACTGCGCCTGCGATGGAGGCAGCCTTACCTAAATAAAAGATGTTTTGCAGGCAACAGGGTGGGGTATCCTCTCGTGATCCGCAATTTTGCGGATTCAAAACCGTTCCCCTTTTTCTTTTTTCATGATGGAGAGCATCTTAACCCAACTGACCCGACAGGAGGCATGGGAGGAGTTTCTTGCCTACCGGCTGATGAAAGGCCGCTTCAACTGGCATGCGTTCGACGAAGCCGACCGTTTTGTGGAACAGGAGGCGTATCTCCATCTGGCACAGAGGATTGCCCAGGGTGAAGGCTTGGGCATCCCCACAAAGAAGATTGTCAACAAGATGGGGTCGGACAAGAAAAGGGTGGTCTATAGTTTTGCGCCTGATGAGATGGTGATACTCAAACTCATCGCTTTCAGACTCTATCAATACGATGCATGCTTCACGCCTAACTGCTACGCGTTCCGCCGGGGTGTCAAGGCCAGCGACGCTATCTTCAGTATCCGTCGGGCCATCGGAGACCGAAAGATGTGGGCGTACAAACTGGATATTCACGATTATTTCAACTCCATCTCCATCGACATCTTGTTGCCGATGCTGGAGGAGATGTTGGCCGACGACCTGCCTTTGTACCGTTTCTTCGAGAAGATGCTGACTGACAACAGGGTCGTTTCGGGCGGTGAGACCATCGTGGAGCGTCACGGTGTGATGGCGGGCGTGCCCACAGCACCTTTTCTGGCCGATGTCTATCTGAAGGAGGTGGACAGATATTTTCATGACGCCCACGTGATCTATGCCCGTTATTCGGACGATATCATCCTCTTTGCGCCTGACCGCGAGACACTGATGGCGTATAAAGCCCAGATGGCTGAGTTCCTCACGAAATACCGGCTGGAGGTAAACCCCGACAAGGAGAAGATCTACTCGCCCGACGACGCCTACGAGTTTCTGGGATTCAAATGTCACGCGCGCGACATAGATATCTCGGAAGCGACCAAGAAGAAAATGAAAGGCAAAATCAAGAGGGCCACCAGGTCGTTGATGCGCTGGCGGATCAGGAACCACATGGAACCAGAAAAGGCGATGAAAGGACTCATCAACCACTTCAACCGCGTGTTCTTTGAGAGTGATGATACGGAAACGCTCACATGGGCGAGGTGGTTCTTCCCCGTCATCAATCAGACCGATGGCCTCAAGGAGATTGACCATTACCTCCAGCAGAACATCCGCTACCTCGGTACAGGAAAACACAATAAGAGCAACTACAAGACGGATTACGCCCAACTCAAACAGATGGGCTATAAGAGTCTGGTGAACGCGTACTACACGACTCGTTTGTCACGCTGCCGATGAAGGATTTGATGGTGCCGGACTTGTATGCGTGCATTTTT
>JAFWTK010000095.1 GCA_017518935.1 Prevotella sp. | reverse complement strand
TCTAAATATAACATATGTCAGGCATGTGAAAAAGTTAATAGAAAATATATTGAGATTTATTATAAGCATTCTGATGAATTGTCTCGATGCTTTAAAACCTTGTATCGGATTCTTAGATATATTGACAGTTCAAGTTTTGACAAATCTACCAAAGAACATTATGCTAAAATACTAAGATCACAATTGTCTGATAATGAATTATTGGTTTTATATTATAATTGCCATTCAGACTTAGGAAAAAAAGCACGCGAAATCGTGATGAAATATGATTTGTTAAAGCATATCAATCAACTGGATAAAATAGAATTGGGGTGTTGCAACATTCCCAACAAAGAAAAGATTTGGCAATATTTTAGAACAATAAACGAGATTATAAAAAACAACTTTAACAAATATAATGACATAGAACAAACTGAACCCATTAACATTTGTGAGGATTTCTCGTTCGTTGAAATTAATTCATCTTTTCATTTAATAATAAATGAGGAGTTGTTCTCGTTCTCTGTCTTGTTTACATTAGATTGTTGGAACCAAGTAAATGAAATATATCAAGAGAATATTGTAACAAAACTATTTGCTGGCCAACTTTATGATTTGTTTTTCCTTTCTAAATTTAGAATACCGAAGGGAAATGAACTTGAAGTATTTAAGATAATGTCTAATAATCAAAACACTATTGAATTTAAATTCTATACTAACCAAATAGATAAAATTTTTTGATGATATGAGTACTATTAAAGAAATGCAGTTTGTTGATATTTTCAAGAACAGTTTGAAAATAATTCCTCGAACACTTGCGGTAAAAACACTTCTTAGTGAACGTAATCTTCGCAGAATTGATTATAAGCCCTATTATCAAAGAAATTATGTCTGGGATAATGAAAAACAGACTTTTTTTATCGAAAGTGTGTTATTGGGTACAGAGATTCCTCCTCTAATATTATTCAAATCAGGAGGGAAAATAGAAGTCATAGATGGTCGTCAAAGATTTGAGACTTTAAAGAAATTCAAAGAAAACGAATTAACCCTTGGGACAAAAGGGCTAATGGCCTTACCTGCATTAAAGAAACAAACTTTTAACAAGTTAGATGATGAATTGAAAGAGGTTTTTATGTCCTCCAATATTCGTGTGTTCGAATTTGAGATTCTTTCTGAAGTAACTCCTGATATCGAAGATAAAGTTAAGAAAGAAATATTTAGAAGATACAATACGGGTATTACACCTCTGACTTCTGTTGAAGTGGATGGCGCAAAATATGATGATGACTTGTTCTCAAACAAAATTGAAGAAGAATTGGAAAAAGATAAGTCCTGGTACGAGAAGATGAGATTATGTTTTTTTCCAAATGAAAAAGAAAATGCCGATCTGAAAAGTAAAATCGTGGATCTATTAAGACGAGAATATATTCTTCCAAGATTTCCAATTTCGAAATATGCTCAAAGTTCTAGTCGTAGTGAAATAGTTGGATTATTGTATAACACTGCAACAGCAAATATCGATGACATTGATAGTGAATATCAAAACTATCGAAAGTGTATCGATGAAGTCTTATATTTGCATCAGAAATTGTCAAATAATCCCTTACTAGCAAAAAACAAGTTAATATATGAGACCCTGTTATGGGCGTTGTGCATTCTAAATCAAGAAGGTATAACTTACAGTATTGAAAATAATGAGAGCAAGATAACAGAACATTATAACAAATATTTAGTAAAATATTCCGATGACGATTCTTATTTCTACAAGAACATCTTAGAGAGATTTAGTGATACCGCTGAATTGTTTCATGAATTATATAATTATAATTTCGATATTTACATACGGAATAGTGACTTTTTAGCAGAATTGCAAAATATGCGTCAAAAAGATTCTGACGTAAAAAATGTTGTACAGCAATTGGAAAACTTGAGAATAAACAAACCTTCTCCAGTTTCCAAACCTGTTGAGGAAATATTGTCGGATGTTCTGTCAAATAAATATCTTATACGTCCATCTTACCAGCGACAAGAAAAAATAAGTATTTCTAAAGCGGCATCTATTATTGAAAGCATTTTATTAGGGATTTCCTTACCTCCTATTTTCATATATAAGCGCAAAAATGGTGTAAAAGAAGTCATTGATGGCCAACAGAGGCTTCTATCAATAATTGCCTTTATCGGAAATGAATATAGAGACGAAAATGGCAATTTAACATATTCAAAGAATAATAATTTCAAACTGAAGAAATTGAAGGTTTTGACGGAACTAAACGGAGCCAATTACTCTTCTTTGTCTGATTCTGATCAAGATAAGATACAAGATTTTGTTATTGACGAAATCGTGATTGAAGAGGCTTTGAATGCTGGGTTTGACCCAACAGATCTTTTTATTCGTCTAAATCAGAAGCCTTATCCAATTCAACAAAATTCCTTTGAGATGTGGAATTCAACTGTGGATAAAGATGTTATACAAAAGATAAAACATGTAACCCAACAGCATTGTAGTTGGTTTTATAGCAAAGAAAATAAAATTGGTGAAAGCAGAACTGACAGGATGGAGAATGAGGAACTAATAACTTTACTATCCTACTTGTATTATGCGATGGATCGTGATACATATGATAAAGTTCTTGGCACATTTAAGCGAATTGGCCGTATTACATGCCGTGTAAAGGATAAAAATACAATTACAGACTATTTACTCAAATTAGAAGATAATAATATTGAAAAAGATTCTTTTTTGTCCTACATCGATAAAACAGATAGACTAATAGATGTTTTCGGATCTATGTTTGAAGATAATATGTCTAAAGAAACATTGAATTCTTTCTTTAATGTCAAGATGTCCAAAACATTCCGCCGTTCCTACCAGGATTTCTATATTGTGTGGGTAATCCTTCACTCTATCGATACTGAAAGATTTGATAAAGAACTTGTAAAATCTAACATTCACGAGATGCTTTGTCTTTTACGTAATGTGGATAATAAAGAAATTGACGAAAAGTATTATAATAATTTCATTTCAAAATTAAATTCGATTATAAGCAATAAGAACTAGCAAAACATCAGGTATTGCTTTTCTTTAGTGCAGAAAACGGAGTATTCAAAGAAATCTCATAACAAGTTTCTGATAATATCAATGCCCATAACTTATAACATAACGTTCAATAGGATCATTCAGAAATGGGGAAAAGGTTTAGAAATGCCATGTCCAAAATATGAAATAGGTAAAAATACTTTCGGGGGGCTCCTCATATTTGCAATGGATGCGCTGATATCGTTGCGTTTGTTTATTTTCTTTTTTTAATGTGTCGAATACCAATTATTTTGCTTATAACCATATTTCCAGCGTCTCAAATGTGGCAATTGTAGCGCTCAGGGCATACCATCATAATAATTTATATGACGTTGATCATCTCTAATCATATGAGAGAAATCAAACATAAGATGATATAATGTAATGTCCTTACCATAGGAATGAACAGAATAATAAGAATAGTCAAACTCTCCATGCACGTCACATCTGCTAAGAGGCAATAGGGCATGGCTGTTGACTGTCTCACCTTTATCATTTACATAATCTTCTTGTAACATCGAGTTTATCTCACCGACATTCTGGTTTATATCTAAACTCTTTACAACAAAACCAAACATACCATTGCAGCCGTAATATGTAGAGTAATAAGAAGAAACAAATCTGCAAATGCCATTCGCGATGTATTCTTTATTCAATCGCTTGTAACCGTCAATTCTCTTACACTCAATGATATAATATGCCTTACTTCCTTCATACGGATTAATTTTCTGTATTTTTATATCAACGAATCCCGTCTTTTCTTCTGCTTCTGCTTCGTAGTTATAATGCATCAAGGGATATGTAGAATTTTTGAAATCATCATCTCTTAAATATGTACCAAAAGCATTTCTGATGTTTTTTTCTTTATTGGGATATTTTCGCCCACCTGATACAATATGATAATATATAATGATGCAGGCATTTAGAACTTCTTCAAATGCACTATTACGATATTGGTTGGAGTATTCAAAAACGGTGGCGTCCATTAATTCCATACCCTATCCCTTTACGTTCAACATAGCATCAGCAAACTCATTGGCATCCAAATGAGCAATGGCTTTATGCCAGAGTCTTCTTTCATTTGGTTTAAATACATAGAATCCATCTTTTTCAAAACCCCTAACATCTTTCTGAACAAACAACCGCTCTGTCAGTTTATCTGAAGATAATTCAATGAGTTTTTTTATTATTTCAGCATCATTTTGTTTGTTAAGGGTTACGATAGGAGGGGTCGTCACATCATCTGGCACAACTTTGAAGAATATTCCTACAAATTGTTTTGTATGCCATAATATCGCAGTGATTCTTTTTCCGATCCTAGCAAAACTACCATTAAATCTGTCAAGAATTATATTTATATAGTCTTTGAAATAAGGATCATCTTTATTGACAACAGGCATCAGAAAACGATCATATCCTTCTTGCTTCATTGCAAATGGGATAATATATTCTTTATTATAAGCGAGTAAATCCATTTCTGTAGGAGTCATCTTGAAGGCTTGACAAACTATATCATCTATATCCTTTTTCAATTTCAATATAACGTCTTCTCGATTCACAAAAGATTGGATATCTTTCTGCCGTTCTTCCAACTTCTTTGCAAGATTAATCAGTGGTTCACAATATACAAATGGAAAGGCAAATCGTTCTTTGTCATTGACTTGTTGCTCAATCATAATTCCCGCTGTTGAAGAATACTGCTGAATGTAATATGCGAATAGTGAGGAGTTGATGAGGCAAGCAATTATACGATAAATGTCGGTGTCATTATTACAATGGAGTTTCACTGATGTTATTTTATCCGTAAACAACAATTTTTGAGTAGAGACAGCAGAAATCGATTCTAATTTAGTGTTTGTTGTCTCTTTAATCAATAACATTGGTGGTGTAAAAATGTCTTTGCAGATTTTCCCATTTTCTCTATAAATATAGCCAACATAAGGGGCTTTCCACTTGGAATGCTTTTCAGAAATAAAAAATTGTCCTATTTCTTTCCTTAAATCGAGGAAATCCCACCCAACAATTTCTTCGATATTTATCTTTTTATTTCCATCTACTCGTTTAAGACCTTGTTTGACTATAGCATGGTGTTCTTTTAGATATTCAGAAATTGGCTTGTATTTTTTTAATCGTTTTATGAAATTATAATCTAGATACGAACCATAGACCAATACCTTCCACAATGAGTCTTCTTTTCTTAACAATCCTTGTTGGACTTCTTGAATATCAGTCTTAAGAATACTGAATATCTTGAACAGAGTAAAGAAACGACTTGGTTTTAATGAAATATGAGTAACAATATTGTCATATGTGTTATTACCTCTGGCGTTCCGATAAAACAGGATGCAGGCAGGAGCAATGGCTTTGTCATTTGATTTGTCAAAGACTTCTCTTCTGACAGGAGCCATTTCAAAAACGTTGTCAATGTAAAGATTATCAAGGATGTATTGTCGGAATGACTTTCCTTGAATATTGTAAAAAATCTTACTTGTTAAGATAAAAGCACATTGGGTCTTATCAGACATGAAGTCCATTGAGCGAACAACAAATGCCTGAGCAATTTCATTATTGCATATAATCTTTTTCAGACCTTCCTTTTTTGCACGATTCTTGATATAGAGTTCGTAAGGGAAGCGTTTCCTCGTCCATAGTTCATCATTCTCCACCCGACCTCTTTTCCAAGGGGGATTACCAATAATATAATCAAATTCAATACCTGAAAATTCATCTGTTATGGAAAATGTATCGTTGCAGAAGAAATTACTGTTAAAGAGGTTTGGGAATTTGAATTTCTCAATATCAGCAGGTTTTTGGTAATCCAAAAGAGTCAAATATACGGAAAAAATAGCAACCTGAACAGCACTTATGTCACTATCCACACCAAATATATTCTCTTTTGCTATATTTTTCAACTCATTTCGGAAGGTTTCGCTGTCCCGGTTGTAAACGGGATACAATTCCATATATTTATCAATGAGCCTTCTTAATGATTCCACAAGAAAGATGCCAGAACCACAAGCGGGATCAAGAATCTTACATTGATAGGTGTTTTTTTCCGAAAGATATTTGCTTACTGTTTTACTTACTATATAGTCAACAAGAAAAGTCGGAGTATAATATGCACCTTTGTTTTCTTGGTTCTCTTTGCCAATGAATTTTTCGTAAACATTACTAATAAATTCGACTGGCAGGATAGAAAAATCATAAATGTCAAACAAAGAAGTCTGACCAGTATCTATTTCCTCAAAGGAAAGCAACTTTATAATAATGTCAAAACCTTTCTGCGGAATAGTGTCAAATTCCCTTTTGTCAATTCTGAATAAGTCTCCATTGAATCCATTTTCACTGTCTTGTAGATATTCAAAAAACTCCCATACAAGATTTTTATCATTAAATAGAACCAGCAGATCGTCATTTGACCAGTATTTGGGGACATTCCTAAAATGAAGTTTGACTTTTCTATCAATCAAATAGCGTATAAAAATGACTTTCCCCAGCAATTTATTCGCTAAATCACGCTTTAATCCGCTGGCCTGCATTTTTCTCTGAGCAGCCTCAATATTCTTCAGGAGATAATAATCAACTCTGTTTTTGTATCCTAGTTCGTCTTGATATGTCTTCCAACTAGAACCAGTAACCAATTGGAAATATGTAAAATTGGACAAGTTACTTTCATTCCCTATTTCATGTAGTCTTTTGGTCTCCTTGTCAAAAGCAAAACCGTTGTAAATAGAAATCGTATTATTTGTGGATATAATGACGATGGGAGTCTCATTAAAATTCCATATTGCTTTATGCAAAGCACCTATATTACTGGGATTCTCAAAAAACAGGATGAGTGGAGAATTATTATAGCAGAAAATGGCTTTTGTCTCGGATAAAATACTTTCTTTGTCATCCAATAAACGGAAAATACGACTAGGAAATGAGACTTTTTTTTTCCAATCCTTTTCAGAAAGTAGGATTAAAGCATCCTTTCCTTCCAAATCCAAAATACGAAATATATTATCTAATCCCATAGAACTTATATTAATTGGCAAAATTACTATTTTATTTTATATATTCCCCCCCCCCCAAAGAAATTTTTAGTAATTTTTATAAGTTTCCAGTGAAAAGTGTATGAGTATATTTGTTCCAGCCTTCCATTAGGTATTTTTAGTCGGAATTGAATTCATAGATTTGTTTTGGATTTGACGGGAGTGGGTGTTTCTGGGGGACAGTATTGAAAAACGTCGTACCTTTGCAGCCGGAAATCAGAAGCAGACCAGGGCCCGGCGAGATGACGATTCCAAGTAACAAGAGTCATTAACAATCAAAAATCAAAAAACTATGGCAGTAACAGTCAGTCTCAAACAGAACCAGAATGCCCATTCCACAGGCTACAAGAAGTGGTACCCCCGTGCCAAGTACGGCAGGATCATCAACATAGAAGGTCTGGCACAGCACATCCACGACCACCACGCCATCTACCCGGAGGATCTGGTGAGGGGCGTGCTCCAGTGCGCCACCCGATGCACGCGAGAACTGATGCTCGAAGGCTATCCCGTGAAGTTCGACGGCCTTGGCATCTTCAAGGCCTCGGTGGAGAACGTGCATGGCTTTGATCGCCCCGCCAATGCATCGTTACACATCGGTGACACAGACGCTCAGGGCCGACCCGTCGGCATCCAGGCCATCAAGATGTTGTGTCAGGCCTCAGGTGAGTTTACCCGCAAGGAACTCTCGGAAAGCAGCATATTGCAGTGGAGCGACTTGGCAGAGAGTATCATTGCCGAGGACAAGAATAGACTGGGTGAGTCTGGAACTGGTGGAAGTTCAGGTGAGAACAGCGGCAACGGGAACAACGGTGCTACAGGTACCATCACGCCGAATGGTGGCGATGACAACGGTGGCGGCAATAACACCGGTGGAGGCGGTGACGACAACGGTGGTGGAACCGGCTTCGAGGAAGGGTAATTTATAATTAAGAATTAATAATTAAGAATTAGGAATTAGAAATGAAGAAAAAGGGGTTCATTGAGATTGCGGTGAAGGTGATAGTAGCCGCGCTCACAGCATTTCTGACGGCCATCACGACCACGAGTTGCGTAGGGCATTACCCCATATTTTAATAAAAGAACCCTGGAAGATCGCTTCCAGGGTTCTTTTGTTGTATGGGAAACCAAAGTCTTAGCGCTTGACGAACTTGCAGGTGGCCTTGTGGCCCTGCTTGTCGGTGACGACAGCCACATAGACGGCTGCGGGCAGTTGCTCGACAGAGATCTCCGTAGCGCCTCCGGTCAGTTCTACCGGGAGCGTGGCTACCGACTGTCCGGCCAGGTTGGCGATTCTGACTTGCAGACGCTCAGCCGATGTGCTGCGGATGGCGAGGTTGCCCTCTGTATAGCGGATGCTGAGTTCCTCTGCTGTATCTGCCATCAGGTCACGGATGCCAGTGATGACGGGCTGTTCAACAACTATCATATAACTCGACATGATGTTGGACTTGGCAATCGTCGGTGTGTTCATCACATAGACATCAGCGGCACCGTCAGGATAGCGGCCTACCGTCTCATCACCCTTATGCTCGTCATAGACGAAGTGGTCGCACCACGACTCGTCTGCAGCGGTGAGCAGCACGTCGCCACCCTCGGAAGCGAGTTTGAATTCGGCGTGCAACTGGGATTCGGGATAGAGTTTGTCGCACCACACGATGAGGTAGCCGTGGGCAGGTATGATGGTGGAGATTCCGTTGGCGGCAATCTGGTATTTCTTGGGCTTATCGACGTTATCCGACAGGTACATACCAGCCACGTCGATGTCCTTGTTGGTGGTGTTGTAGAGTTCCACCCAGTCGTTGCGCTTCCAGAACTCGTTGGCGTAGATACTGTTGGCGGCACTTATCTCGTTGATGCGGACAGGTGTGATGCCCTGAGCCATGAGTTGGTCGTCGGAGAGGGCTTCGAAGCAGGCCACGAGAGACAGGGTGGCGTCGTCGGGGAGTGCCATCTTGGCTGATGTAGAGACGATCTCATCGCCATTCTTCCAACCTGTGAAGACATAGCCTGCGGGAGCCTTGGCCTCGAGGGTGACAGGAGGGAAGAGGTGACCATTGAATTCTGCATACGGTACTTCCAGACCGTTGACGAAGAGGCTGGCACCTTCAGCATCTGTGCTGAGGTTTACTTCCTGTCTGGTGACGTCAGACAGTTTCATCTGGCTGAACTTCTGCAGATAGTCCGTCATCTTCTTGGAACGTCCTTTCAGATTATTCTTAATGGCACTGGCGGTATTATCTGGATTGTGTCCGTCGTTGATACTCTGATTCCTCATCATCTGACACATGGCCTTTACGTTGTTCAGCAGTTCGTCGACGATGGCATTGGCACGGGTAGGCTCGAAGACACTACCACCCATCAGACAGAAGGTGTCGATGAATTTCTTACGATAGCCGTCATGCTTCAGCAGGTTGAGGAAGAGGTTGACAAATTCCTTGTTGGCAATCTCTTTGACATTATTATGGTGGGGGCCACTCTCATCCTTGAACTTGTAGAAGTTGGCGAAGGGGTTTTTATCACTCGGGTATTGCCTGTCATTTGCCCAGCACCCCTGGAAAGCGTAGTCGAGGTCGAAACTGACGAAGCGATAGCGGCCGTCGTTCTGGCTGCGATAGCACTTGATATTGTTGTCTGGCCAGTCGTCATTGTAAAGGAAGAAGGTGGCGGCCATATAGTTCGTGTACTCGTCGATGTCGAGCAGCGTCGTCAGTTCCTCGTAGACGCCATCCTCGTTGATGCGTGCCCCGAGTTCGTAGATACGCTTCATCACCTCGTCGCTTCCGTTTTTCACCTTGCCGTTCTCCAACGCGTCAAGTTCTTCATCGTCATAGCCGAAGTTGGCATAGGCAAACTTGTCGTTGTTGGGCTCACGCATATTGAATACACCACGGAGTTTACCGTTTACATATTCGATAACGGGTACATACGACTGCACGTCGAGGTCAATGCCTGAGCGCTGGATGATGGTCTCGAGGGCCGGATCCATAAAGCGGGCATTGTGTGAATACATATCATTACCGCCGTTGCGGATGAGCAGTGTCTTGTTGCGGTTGTAGGGCTTCTGTGGGAAGAACACGTAGTCGAGACGGTTCATGCCGTCGAACACCTTGTTGCTCTTCAGTTTGAACGAACGGTAGTTCTGCGAACGGGTATATCCACCCGATACACTGATATTGACATCCTGGTTGAAGAGCATCTTACCCTCAGGGGTCAGGAAACTGAAGTTGACAGGACGGTCCCAGTCGCAGTTGTAGTTCTTGGGGAAGTTCTGTCCGTTGCCGGTTGTGCCGTTGGTGCCGTCACCGTCGCAGTCAAATCCGATCTTGTCATCCCAGAAGAACGCCTCGTCACCTACGATACTGATGATCGGCAGGGTGTATTTGTTGCTGGTCTGTATATAGGAACGGGTGACGGGAACGCTGGGCAGGAAACCGTCTTGGAAGAGACGGAACGTGAGGTTGGTGGTCTTAGTGATGTTGAATTTGCCATCCGTGCTCTCTTTGGTTGGGAACTCTGTGTAGCCAGCGGGGAGTGACTCCCACGAGATCTCGTCGAAGTAGAAGTCGTTGTCGTTGTTCTTGTCGATGTTCAGGTTGAAGGCGATGGTCTGCAGGGAGTAGGTGGTCGTTCCTATGCCACTCCACCAGTCACCGCTCCACTGTTCGTCGGCCTGGTCGGCTGTGATGGTGCCTTCGTAACTGATTTCCGTCCATTCGGTGGTGACATTATATTGGCTGGCCAGTATGGTGACTGGGGTAGAACTTCCTCCGCCGCCCCAACCCCAATTTTGTTTTTCGATACTCTCGCCAGGTTTCTTCTGGGCGAAGGCCTTGATCTTGGCGGACTTGTCGGCTTTTATCTTCATGGTGAAACGGAATTTCTCACCCGTCTGCCAGATATGATCAGGGGTATATACAAAGAACTGGGATGTATTATCGTTTTTGGCACCCTTGATGGCATGTACGGTGACACCGCGTGACTTGTTTACGCCGATGCCGTCGGTGATGAGATTCTCGATTTTTCCTTTATCACCATCTTTTTTTGCGAGACATGATGCATCCTCACCCTCGCAGTCGCCGTTTTTCACCCACTGAGTCCAAGGGTCCTCGGTAGGAATGTCCTTCGGGTCTGTAGGCAGGCTGCCGTTGGTGGTATACCCCAGGCGGGCACCTTGTGGGATGGTTACGTTGATGGTCAGTGAACTGGTAAAGAGTTTGCTGTCCACACTGACCTTGGGGGCATTCAGGCGTTGGTTGGCGAAGGTGGCTGTGGCATTGCTCTCGCCAGGTGTCGGTGTGGCAGTCCAACTCCAACTACTGCCACCGTCGGTGGTGCGGGCATAGGCCGTACGACTCAGGGCAGCGGGGTATTGCTCGCTTGTAACAAGACTTCCATTGGTATCGCTCAGGTAGATGGTTCCACCGTCGCAGTCAAGTTTGAAAGGTGCCTGAAGTCCATTGCTGTCTCCGGAACCGAGCCAGATGACCTTGAATCCTTTGGCAGGTACTTTTCCCATGTCACTGGGCATTTGCCATTTTTTCAGGTTGTTGGCATCGTCGCTCAGATACATGCCGCCCAGATTGACTGTCTCATCAGAAGGGTTGTAAACTTCAATCCAACTGTCGAAATTAATGGCGGGACTCATCACTACTCCCGCATTGGAGGCCATCAGTTCATTGATGACCAGAACTACTGATAGTAAAGTTGACCACATAATTTTTTAAATGAAATTTGGCCGCAAAGGTACTAAAAAAAAGATATGTCTAAAATAATTAATGTGTAAATTATGTGTATAAAATACACGTGAATGTTAACGGTGTTACATTTTGAATAATTCTTGATACATTTGGAGGGGTTTTTCTGCAAACTCTTTTGTACCTTTGCAACCTACTAAACAATTATTTTCAGTATGAGAAAGACTTTTTTACTATTGTTGACCCTGTTGCTTTGTCTGACGGTACAGGCAAAGACAGTGAAGTTTGGGAAGGGCCAAGTGAAGGTGACGACGATGGCGGAGAACGCCGTGCGTATCCAGTATTTCGAAGGAACGTTGATCGACACGCTTCCCGACTGGCTCTATGTGAAACACGATGAGGTGGAGAGTAATGCCATATCCGTCAATGTGGATGCACGGCAGCAACGGCTGACCGTCAAGGATAAGCAGGGGCGGGTGGTGTTTACGGCCCTTCGTCATCAGTTACAGGCTGGTGAGGCTACACTGGCTTTTGTCTCTCCAGAGGATGAATTCCTATACGGACTGGGACAGTTTCAGGATGGCTATAGCAATGTAAGAGGCCTTTCTCGACGGCTCACACAGGTGAATACGCAGATATCCATTCCGATGCTCTTGTCAAACAAGGGTTATGGCATCCTTTGGAATAATTACGGTCTGACGGAGTTCAACCCTTGCGATCTCAGCGTCGCGCTGGAACGGCGAGAGGGACAGGGTGCCAGCGAGGTGGTGAATGTCACCACGACAGAGGGTAATCGTCGGGAGGTGCGCCAGCGTAACCTCTATGAAGCCACTATCAATGTGTCAGAGGCTGGCGATTATGCGCTGCTGCTCGACGTAGGCCAGAAAATGGCACGCCGACACAATCTCCTCATTGACGGGAAGACTGTCATTGAGATACAGAATACGTGGTTGCCGCCTACGGCTTCGGCCATCGTGCATCTGACGGCAGGAAAGCATCAGTTGACGGCAGAACTTTCGCGAGGCGACAAACCCGTAGTCTATTATAAGAAGGTGAACAACGAGACGGTGTTCCGTTCACCGATTGCCAATGCCGTCGACTATACCGTGTTTGTCGGCACTCCTGACGAGGTCATTGCCTCCTATCGCTACCTGACAGGCGAGTGCCCTCCCATGCCGACATGGGCACTGGGTTATATCCATTGTCGCGAACGCTTCCATTCCTCTGACGAGATCCTGCAGACAGCCAAGCGCTTCCGCAAGGAAGAGATGCCTATTAGTGTGATTGTCCAGGACTGGCAGTACTGGGGCAAGTATGGCTGGAACTCGATGCAATTTGACGAGCAGTACTATCCCGACCCCAAGGCTCTGACAGACAGTCTGCACCAGATGGATATCCGACTGATGGTGAGTGTCTGGTCGAAGATTGACAAGAACTCAGAGGTGGGTCGGCAGATGGTGGCCGGCAACTATTATATCCCCGGTACCGACTGGATTGACTTCTTCAACCCGGAGGCGGCTGCCGCCTATTGGAAGCACTTCAACCAGCGACTGGTTCCCCTCGGTATTGATGCCTGGTGGCAGGATGCCACAGAGCCTGAGAATGACGACCTAGTAGGACGGCGTGTGAATAATGGGCGCTGGGCGGGCGAACTGGTGCGTAATGTCTATCCGTTGCTGGTGAACAAGACTGTCTATGAAGGTCTGATGAAGGCGGGCAAGGAACCGATGATTCTCACCCGTTGCGGTTTCCCGGGCATCCAGCGTTACGGTTCTGCCCTGTGGAGCGGTGATGTGGGCAACGACTGGGAAGCGTTCCGCCGTCAGATCACGGCGGGTCTCGGCATGCAGGCCGCAGGTATCCCCTGGTGGACCTACGACGCAGGCGGGTTCTTCCGTCCCGGAGACCAGTACAACAATCAGGACTATATCGAACGGATGCTCCGTTGGATACAGACCAGTGTCTATCTGCCTCTGATGCGTGTGCATGGTTATATGAGCAATACGGAGCCTTGGAATTACGGTGAGGAGGCCCAGCGATTGTTTAAGGTGAGTCTGCAGGAGCGTGAGGCCTTGCGGCCCTATATTGAGATGTGTGCCAAACGTGTTTCGACGGAAGGTTACACTCTGATGCGCCCGTTGGTGTTCGACTTTGCCGACGACCCCGTGGCCCTGCAACAGAAGTACGAGTATATGTTCGGTCCATCGCTGCTTGTGAGTCCGATTACCGAACCGGGAGTCACGGAGTGGAAGACCTATCTCCCCAAGTCTGAGGGAGGATGGGAAGAAGTCCATACAAGTGAGCATTACGAGGGCGGACAGACCGTCACCACAAAGGTGCACAAGGAGTTTATCCCTGTCTTCGCACGAGTCTCTCACAAAAAAGAACTGACGGAAAGTTTAAAAAAGTAAGTAAAGATGAAAAGAATTCTTTTAAGCATCGCCCTGATAGGGTTGGTGATGGCGGCAGCGGCACAGCGTGTGGCTTCGCCGAATGGGAAGTTGACAGTAGAAACGAAGGGTAGTGGACTGGTAGTCAGTTATGACAACCAACAGGTGCTCGACATCCCTGCCGTGGGCTATGAAGGCAGTCAGGTGGTATTGAAACTGAAGACTGCCGGTAGGGTGAAAGCCGACTATCAGATGCTGGCCGGCAAACGACTGCACTGTACCAATGAGGCGAATGTCTATCAGGCCTCTTTGGGGAAGAATGTACGCTTGGTGGTGCGCCTCTATAACGACGGACTCGCCTTCCGATACGAACTGTCGGGATTGAAGGATGCCTCCCTCCCGAAGGAACAGACCACCTACCGTATTCCAGAAGGTACAAAACGCTGGATACAGCAATGGACGGATGCCTACGAGGGCTTCTTCCCCCTGACGACCTCCTATAAGACACTGCCCGTACGCTCCTTTAGCGGAACATTCAAGTCAGCCGATGGCTGGAACATCCGTTGGGGGTATCCTGCCCTCATCGAACCAGTTGATGGCGTGTTTGCCCTGCTTTCTGAGGCAAATATCGAACGTCGTCAGAGTGCCTCGTGCCTCTATAACGATGGGGAACTCTACCGTGTGACTCCCGACCAAAACGAGGTGAAGGTGTCGGGTGAGTGGCATAGTCCGTGGCGGGTGGCCATCATTGGAAGTCTGGCTGATGTGGTGGCGTCCACCCTTGTCACCGATGTCTCTGAACCTTGCAAACTCGAGGATACCAGTTGGATCCGTCCGGGTGTGGTGTCGTGGGTCTACTGGGCCTATAATCACGGTAGCAACGACTATAACATCATCAAGAAATATGTGGACTTGGCAGTTGCTCTCCATCTTCCCTATGTGCTGATTGATGCGGAGTGGGATACGATGAAAGATGGCAAGACCGTCGAGGATGCTGTCAACTACGCCAAGTCGCAGGGCATTCAGCCGATGATCTGGTACAACTCTTCTGTGGGTTGGGTGGATGGTGCGCCTACACCTAAATACCGTCTGAACAAGCCTGAGGATCGCGAGAAGGAGTTCGCCTGGTGTGAGCAGATCGGGGTGTCCGGTGTGAAGATTGACTTCTTCTCTGGCGATAACCAGATGAATATGGACTACTGTATCGAACTGATGGAGTGTGCCGCCCGGCACCACCTGTTAGTGAACTTCCACGGTGCCACCGTGCCCCGTGGCTGGCAGCGCACCTATCCGAACCTGCTCTCCACCGAGGGAGTCTATGGAGCCGAATGGTATAATAATGTGCCGACATTTACCAAGCAGGCGGCATCTCACAATGCCACCCTGCCCTTTACCCGTAATGTCATCGGGCCGATGGACTATACCCCCTGTGCCTTCAGTGACTCCCAGCATCCGCATATCACGTCGAATGCCCACGAACTCGCCCTGACAGTTCTCTTCGAGAGTGGCTTGCAGCATCTCGCTGACAGACCGGAGAGTTTCTTGGCACAGCCGCAGGAGGTACAGCAGTTCCTTTCCACCTTGCCGAATGTGTGGGATGAAACCCGTCTGCTCGACGGTTATCCCGGAGAGCGTGCCGTCATGGCCCGTCGCAGTGGGAATGCCTGGTATGTGGCTGGCATCAATGGACGCGACGAGGTACAGACATTGAAGTTCGACCTCTCGTTCCTCGGCAATGAGGACTGGCGGGTGGAAACCTTTGCCGACCCCGTCGGTGGCGGCTGGGATCTGTCCACGTCGAATCGTCTTCCTTCGCAGATGACCTGTCAACCCCGTGGCGGCTTTATCCTGAAGATATCTCCTGCACAGCCGCAACCCCTGCTTCGTACCTGTGTCGAGACAGGTGAACTGGAAGGTGTGGCCGATGGATCGTTGGCGGTCTATAAGGCCATTCCCTACGCCGCTCCGCCAGTAGGCAACCTGCGTTGGCGTGCCCCGCAGCCCGCCAAGGCGTGGGAGGGTGTACTCAAATGCGATAAGTTCGGTCCCTGGCCGCCACAGCCTACCCGTCAGGGGCGTACGGCAGACATGATGAGTGAGGACTGTCTTTACTTAGGTATCGCAACCCCAGCCACCTCCACAGCCGACCGTCTACCGGTGATGGTGTGGATTCACGGAGGCGGTTTCCAGACAGAGCACTATGGTGGTGACCTGTGGAAATACCTCGCCTTACGGGGTGTGGTCATCGTCAGTGTGGAATACCGGACGGGAGCCTTAGGATTTATGGCACATCCCGAATTGTCAAAGGAGGATCCCCAAGGCCATTCCGGCAACTATGGCCTGCTCGACCAGATCTATGCCCTCCAATGGGTACAGCGAAACATTGCCAATTTTGGCGGCGACCCCACGAAGGTGACGATCTTTGGCGAGAGTGCCGGTGCCATCAGTTGTAGTCTGCTCTGTGGCTCGCCCTTGGCAAAGGGACTCTTCCGTGCCTGCATCAGTCAGAGTGGTGGCTCGTTTGCCCCGTGGAGCGACCAACCACGCTCACTGGGCTTCGATGCTTCACAGAAGGGTGCCGAACAACAGGGTCTTGCCTTCCAGAAACATTTGAAGAAGAAATCACTGAAAGAACTGCGCCAGATGGATGCGATGTCGCTCTGCGACGGGGATGTAGGATTCGCAGGTTTTTGGCCTTGTGTGGATGGTTATGTGATTACCGACGACCAGTACCGTCTCTATGAGCGGGGCGAATATAATGATGTACCTGTCATCGTGATGACCAACAGCGACGAGGGGGCTCTCTTCTCGCCAGGGAATATCAAGGCAGCAGACTACCAGAAGCAGGTGCGGCAGATTTTCGGTGACTTTGCTGATGAGGCTTTGAAGGTCTATCCCGGCAATACCGACGATGAGGCATGGCACGGCTTTGGCGATACCTTCCGTGAGGTTGGTTTTGCCTGGCCTTCATACGCCTGGGTGAATCTGCAAAGCAAGACGGGTAAGAGTCCAGCCTACGCTGCCTTCCTCGCCCAGCCCTCCATACGCAGTTTCTCGCAGGACAAGCGACGAAAAGGTGTGGCTCATGCCGATGATATCCTCTATCTGAACGGGGAGTTCCTGACACAGCCTGACAAATACCCAGCCGAGTCGGCTGTGGCTGAGATTATTCAACAGTACTGGGTAAACTTCGCCAAGACGGGTAATCCGAATGGCGCAGGCCTGCCTTACTGGCCCTCGTTTGATGATTCAAAGCCCACCACGATGCAGTTCAGCAATGGTGCCTCGCTCATCATGCGTCCCAATCGTGAACAGGTAGACTTCGTTGACCGCTTTTACAAGGCCAAGCGCGAAGAGACGGAGAAACAAAGGAACAAATAATACTCCAATACGTTTGACTTTCCAGAAAAGCAATCCCCCGCCGAAGCAGATTGATGCGACGACGGGGGATTAAAAATAACTACTAACTTTTATCTATCTATTAATCATGTTGGTCATTTCTTTTCCTCTTGGGTTTGGGGCTTTCTTTGGAATTTGCCATTGTGCTTGCCCTTGCCGGGACCGTTGGGACGGCCTGCTTGGGGTCTGTGGGGGGCGTTTGGCCTGCCTGCGGCATTGCCCCTGCCACGTTTCGAGAGGCGGTTCATCGACTGTTTCTCCAGTTCGTAGACACGCTGAATCTGCTTCGGCGTCAGGAAC
Organism: Prevotella sp.; assembly: GCA_017518935.1. Classification (GTDB taxonomy): domain Bacteria; phylum Bacteroidota; class Bacteroidia; order Bacteroidales; family Bacteroidaceae; genus Prevotella. Next base: position 873 of record JAFWTK010000095.1, on the reverse strand, counting down.
TTGCTATATTTCTTGTAATACTCCTGACGCAGCGTGAGAATCTTCTGACTGTGGTCGAACTGGTCCTTGATGGACTTCTCCACCTCGGCATCCGTCATTTCCGATTTCTTTTTCCCATGTTGCTTTCCCTGTGGACGGAGAGTCCACACTTCCTTCTGATAAGCGCTGAAGGTTTCGATGAACTTCTGGCTGGTAGCATCGTCTAGAGCCAACTGACGGGCAATGTGCTTAGCCTGCATCTCAGCCATCTGCTCACGGCTCATGCGCTGTTTCTTGTTTTTCTGTGCGTCATTCTCCTGTGCGGAGATGGCGGTGCTAAACGCCATCATCATAATGGCAGTTAGCAGGATACTAAATACTTTCTTCATTTTTCCATTCATTTAAGTCGTTGTCATATATGAGTTCTTCCTCTTCTTGATAGACCTCCAGCAGGTAGTCCTGGTCTTCCGTGCTGAGGTTGTTGAATGCCAGTTCCACACTCGTGAAGTCGTCAGCGATGGTGTCATCGCCTTGCGGCAGAGCCTTCTTGACGACCAGGAACAGGGCAAGGCAGGCGGCTACCGCCAGCAATGTGCGGATGGCGATGCGGATGGTTTTGGCTTTTCCGGACTTCTTCTCCTTGGCGGGTTCAGCCTTCACCTCATTCATCACCTGCTCCTCCAACTGGTCGAAGAAGCCGTCGGGTACGGTGTAGGGCATCTTCTTGCCTACGCTGATGAATTCATTGTTCTCTTCCATACGCTATATCTCGTTTGAGTTCATATACTTGATAATCTTTTCTTTCGCAAAGTGGTAGTTGGCCTTGGCGGATGTCTCCGTAGAGCCGATGACGGCCGATATCTCCTTGTACGACAGATCGTCGTAATATCTCAG
>JAFWTK010000094.1 GCA_017518935.1 Prevotella sp. | reverse complement strand
GTACCGTCTTGCATCAGTTTGTCGATGTTGGCCATTTTCTTCACAGCCTTGCGGATGGTGGGGAAGTTGGTGAGCATACCGCCCGGCCAACGCTCAATCACGTAAGGCATGTTGATGCTTGTAGCCTTCTCGGCCACAATGCTCTTTGCTTGTTTTTTAGTAGCGACGAAGAGTACTTTCTTGCCCGACTTGGCAATTTGCTTGAGAGCCTCTGCAGCCTCGTCGATCTTGGCGACGGTCTTGTGCAGGTCGATAATGTGGATACCATTGCGCTCCATGAAGATATAAGGAGCCATTGCCGGATTCCATTTGCGGCGAAGGTGGCCAAAGTGGCAACCAGCCTCCAGCAACATGTCAAAATTTGTTCTTGCCATTTTTAAATGATTGATTGTGTTTACGTTCCTTTTAGTTGTATACTGCTCCTCACCTCTCCTTCTGGCCATGGCCAAAGGTTCTAGCATGGCGTGGACGAGGCGAACCCCACCCCACACACATGAATAAAAGATGAAAAGCGATTGGTAACCAGCCGGTGAGTAATCACAAGCCAAAAGCCCGGAGTCTCACCAGTTTGGATGCTAAACTCAGCCAGACAACGCGTATTAACGCTTGCTGAACTGGAAGCGGCGACGTGCCTTGGGCTGACCCGGCTTCTTGCGCTCCACAGACCTGGAGTCGCGGGTAAGGAAACCTTGGCTCTTGAGTGTCTTCTTGTCTTCGGCATTGATCTTCACCAGTGCGCGGGCAATAGCCAGACGAAGCGCTTGGCTCTGGCCGGTGAAGCCACCACCGTCGAGGTTTACTTTCACGTCGTACTTGTCGGCCACGTTGAGCAGGTTGAGCGGCTGTTTCACCACATACTGCAGGATGGCTGAGGGGAAATACTCGGTGAGGTCTTTCTTGTTGATGGTAATCTTGCCGCTACCCTCTGAGAGGTAAACGCGTGCTACGGCACTCTTGCGACGACCTATTGCGTTAGTATATTGTACTTCCATTCTTTCTGATTATTTATACTGGTTAATATCAATTGCTTTGGGCTTCTGGGCCTCGTGAGGATGCTCTGTGCCTTCATACACATAGAGGTTGTAGAGCAGGCTGCGGCCAAGAGGACCTTTGGGAAGCATGCCCTTCACGGCATGACGGATAATGCGCTCGGCACCGTCTTTCTTCTGACGGAGTTTGGCAGGGGTGTCAAAACGCTGACCACCGGGATAACCAGTATAGCGGGTGTAGAGTTTGTCGGTCTCCTTCTTACCAGTGAAGACCACTTTCTGTGCGTTGATGATAATCACATTGTCACCACAGTCTACATGCGGGGTGAATGTGGGCTTGTACTTTCCGCGGAGCAACTTGGCTACCTTAGAGCAGAGACGGCCAACCACCTGTCCGGAGGCATCGATGACCACCCACTCTTTCTTGGCTGTTTCCTTGTTCACGGAAATAGTCTTGTAACTTAAAGTGTTCATTGCAAATTTTAAATTTTACTACTAAAAAACAATTGTTAAATAAATAAGGTGGAATGACGATTCACTAACCATTGCGCCTGGCCAAAAGCACAACTATTAACACGCCGTTCCTGGGGTTCTAAGTGTATCCCCGTAATAATCGGACTGCAAAGGTACAACTTTATATTGGGTTCATCGTATGTGCCGGACGGCGAATTAAGGATTTTTAGCGGATTTAAATATTTTTAACGCGATTTTTGGATGGGTATCTATTTTGCAAATGGATGTTTGGGTGGATTTAGATAAACTGCCGAGCACGAGCAGTTTATCTAAATCCGCCCAAACGTGTGCCCTGGAATGAAAGAAAATGCGGGATAGAAAGAACGGGAACTTCACGTCAGTAGTTCTCGATGATTTCGCGAGCCTTTTGCTTGCGCTTGGCACTCTTGCTCTTGGGCAGCAGTTTGCCAATGGCATGTCCGATAAGCCCGAGCAAGTTGCCGCCCGAGGGATTGGCACCGAGCAGTTGGGCATCGGTCTTGTCGAGGACCAGCATCTTGTTCATGCGCTCGGCCACCTCGTCGTTCTTCCCCTTTCCGAAGACCACCACCTCGCGTATGCTCATGTATTTCGACACGAGGAAAACGGTGTCGCGTACCTCGGAGAGGTTGAGGAGCCGACTTTCGTAATTGACATGGGTGAAGACCAGACTCTTACAGGTGTCGGGCACAGAGAAATAGCCCAACGAGTCGGTGATGTCGACACCGGCGCTGCTCCGCACACTCACCTGGCTGATGGGCTGGAGCGACTCTACGTCGCATACCACTAGTCGCCGTTGAGCCAAAGTCGGGAGCGACAGGAAAACCAATGCCAATATGACCAAAAGTCTGTTCATAGGAGCAAAAATAGACATTATTTTCCAATCACATCAATCAATATACACATATTAAATAGAATTAGCAGAAGTTAAAGGATTTGAGGTTTGAGGTTTGAAGTTTGAGATTTGAGATTTGAGGTTGAGAAGAAGAGGTGAAAGGCCAAAGAAAGGGGGCAACTTCACAGTTGCCCCCAAACCTAAAACCTAAATAAAATTATCCTAATGAGTAACTAATCTCTGTATGCAGGATTCTGGTATGCTTTCTTCTCTTCGTTCGACATGATCATGCCGTCGAGTTGTCCCTGTGGGATTGGACGGAGGTAGTAACCGTCGGGGATGTCACGAGTGAAGGTCTCGAGGTCCTTGTCGGTGTAACCACTGCCGGCTATGCGATACTTGGAAGCACGCTCTTTCCAAGTCTGGGTACGCACGAGGTCGAACCAGCGGTATCCCTCGCCCCAGAACTCACGGCTACGCTCGTCGAGGATGTAGTCGATGGTGATGATGGCAGGAGTAGCGGCAACCATCTCGGCGCTGTGGTCAACGGAAACGGCCACATTGTCGTTCTGGCTGAAGGTCTGCTTACCGGCACGCTCGCGGAGCACATTGACAAGGCGATAGGCCTCGGCGTTGTTGTTGAGTTTCACAGCAGCCTCAGCAGCGATGAGGTAGAGTTCAGAGAACTTGGCGATGTTCCAAGGACGCGGACTACCACCGTTGACCTTTGAGCCAAGACCACCGGCGTTGTCGGTGCGGTAGATACCGATCTTCCAGTTGATGGGGTACTTCTTGCGGCTGATGTGGTTGACAG
>JAFWTK010000007.1 GCA_017518935.1 Prevotella sp. | reverse complement strand
ATGTGAGTGCTCAACACTACGGTATTCCCGCTTGTTGTGCAGACCCTTATTTCCAGAGCGGCAGGAGATTCCATCTGCCTCTTGCCCACATTTGAAACGGGCACAAGGTCGAGGCCGGACCAGTCATGGTCGACAGTCTCTTCATTCTTCTGGTTCTCATGTGCCCCTGTCATGATTGACGGTTTTTTAGCCTCATCAGAAGGAGCCGTTGGCGAAACATGGATGGAACCGTCAGCATTCTTAACTGGTATGTGAGGAATGCGAATCTCTCCATCATAATAACCGTGGTCAGCCTGTGCTTTCATGTATTTTATCCACTTCTTATTAAGAGTTGCCCAGAAATGACCGTTGAAGTCGCTCTCAGACTTTATCCTGTTGACATCGAAAGCCAACGTGATCACGTAGTGCGAATCCACTTCCTCCAGATACTTGTCAAAGTCTTCTGGGTTATCATCAAAGCGGTAGGACTTGTAGAGACCCTTGAACATCTTATCAAGACCTCTGTACTCCAAGAACTGCTTGAACAGCTTTACGTTTACTTTCTTCATAGTCAATCCTCCTTTGGTTCTGGCACGTACTTAGCCAGGCAATAACTGGCACATGCGAAATTAGTGACTACCACCGTTGTGATGAGCCAGCCTCCAGAGAGGCAAAGACCCGCAAACGACAAACTCCACCAACAGGAAATCAATTTCTGTCTGAGTGTCTGGCTATCCCATCCAGACTGGCTTTTCCAGAGTTGCCACAACTCTTTTGCGACTTTCTTCATGTCGATTCTGATTAAATTTGTTAAAACATTGCTCTTAGTGCATCTTTTTTACGTCATTTTGTTGCGCATTGGCAAAATTTGACTACCTTTGCACTGACATATTTAATATGATACTGCAAAGGTAATAAAAATTTCTGGAATATCTGTACAGATAAACAGAAAGTTTCTGTATATTAGTTTAATTTAACAGTTAACGCTTATGAGACAGGTGAACTTTGAAATTATAGGTATAAATCGGGTAAAAACCGCAAATACACCGCAATGAGTGTAAGCCCGAAATCGGAACTCGTTAGAATACAGCAGTTTGCATTGCGGAAGATGCACGTCTGGAAAGCGTGTAACCGGCAAAACTGGTTCGCAGGTTCGAATCCTGTTCTCTCCGCGAAAATTAGTAGAGACTGCGATGAGCAGTCTTTTTTGTTGAATATAGGTTATGAAGAATCAACTGATCATTCTAATGGTTACTGGACTCCTCTTGTTGGGGCTCCCAGTAAACGCACAGTCAGTGGCTCCACCTCAGGACACCACCGTCGTCGCCACATCCGACTCTACCGCCCAGGACTCTACGTTGGCGGTGACCGTCGATGACGAGGCACTTTTGAGTGGCGGTGAGGATCCCAATGAACAGGACGGCGGCTTCCACAAACAGTTGAAACGGAAGTTCGTTGATGGTAATGCGGGCTTTATGTCGTTGGTGGCACTGGCCCTCGTCCTCGGACTCGCCTTCTGTATCGAGCGCATCCTCTACCTGATGATGTCGGAGATCAAAGCCAAGAAACTGATGGAGGATATCCGCGCGAAACTCGGTGAACAGGATGTGGAAGGGGCAAAGGCACTGTGTAAGAAGACACGCGGGCCTGTGGCGAGTGTCTGCTATCACGGTCTGTTGCACATCAAACAACCGATGGATGCCATCGAACGTGCCGTTACAAACTATGGTGGTTTGCAGGCTGCCAATCTCGAAAAGGGCTGTTCGTGGATCAAACTCTTCATCGCGATGGCACCCTCCCTCGGATTCCTCGGTACTGTCATCGGTATGGTGATGGCCTTCGACAAGATACAGATTGAGGGCGACATCAGTCCGAAGATTGTAGCCGCTGGTATGAAGGTTGCTCTGATTACCACTATCTTCGGTATTGTGGTGGCCCTTATCCTGCAACTGTTTTACAGTTATATCCTCTCGAAGATTGAGAAACTCACAGGCGATATGGAGGAGAGTGCCATTGACCTCCTTGATGCCATCGAACAATATAAGCACCAAGAATAAGCCATGTCACTCGTCTCACCTTTTATCGCCGACATCATGCTCTGGCTGATGTATATCGCGGTGGCTGCTGCCATCGTGGTAACGTTGCTGTCGGTGGTGAAGACACTGCGTATGCGGACGAAGGACGATGAGATCATCAACGGGGTGCCGCAGACGCGTATTGCCTGGACAACTGCCTTCTGCTTCGTTGTCTGTCTCGTCGTCACGTGGCTCCTTGGCTCTACAGATCCCCTGACTACCAACGGCACGCTCTTTGCCAGTCATTTCTGGTTGAAGACCGTCGATATGTTTATCTATACCTCAATCATACTCATTATAGGATGTTTGGCAGGCGTCATCGTGAGCCGGTTCCGGAACTGAATACCTCATCGACGGCAGACATCTCGTTTATGCTGTTGATCTTCTTCCTCGTGACATCGTCGATGGACACGGACAAGGGACTCATGCGTCAACTCCCGCCCCTGCCCGACGAGAAGCAGCAGCCGATGGATATCAAAAAAGATCATGTGATGACAATCCGACTCGATGCACAGGACCAACTCTCCCTTGATGGTACTCTGCTCACCCCCCGCCAACTCACTGAACAACTGGTGCAGCGTGTGGAACAGGATCGGTTGGAGCATGTCGTCAGCATCGAGACCGACCGCGCCACTACCTACGAGGCTTATTTTAAGGTTCAGAATGCCGTGGTGCGGGCATACACAACCCTGCGTGACCAACGGGCTCGTGCTGTCTGTAGTAAGCCCTATGCCAAACTGTCTGCCGAGGAGCGTGAGGATATAGATCATTATTACCCTCAGCGTATCAGCGAGATGCCACCCAAGGAGAAAGGAGACAGCAAATGAGAAAGATGCAGAGTAAGTTTATGCGCTCCCGTCGCACGATGCCTGGTCTGAACCTCGCCTCAATGCCGGATCTCATCTTCACGGTGCTGTTCTTCTTTATGCTTGTCACTCACATGCGGGATGACAATCTGAAAGTGCACTATGAGGTGCCTGCGGGGTCTGAGGTGCGTAAGATGGAGCAGAAGTTTGCCGTCATCAACCTCTATATCTCACCGGAAGGTATCCAGATAGATAACCGCCTCGTTGCTGTTGAGGGCATCGTGCCTTATATCAACGAGGTGCGCAAGGGACTTTCCGAAGAACATCAGGAACGCCTCACCGTCAGTATCAAGGCAGACAAGAAGACACCAATGGGAGTCATTGGCGATGTGAAGCAAGAACTACAGAAAGCTTTCGCCCTGAAAGTCAACTATTCCGGTTCCGAAGGAGAATAACAAAAATCCCGCCGATTGGCGGGATTTTTCATTTATCATTGTTTCAAGAGATTGAGTTTCTGCTTCGGGGCGAGGGCATTGGTGGTCTTTTCCGTGTATTCCGTAAGTTTTGCCTCTGCGGTGCAGCGGATGTCCCGGGAAGAGGCGCCGATGCGGAAGGTGTAGATACCAGCCTCGGTGAGCCATTGAGAATTTGCCTCGTCGAAGGAGGCGAGGTCACGTACAGGAATCGTCATCGTGAGGGTCTGGCTCTCACCGGGTTGCAACTCACGGGTCTTGGCGAAGGCCTTCAACTCCTGAGCGGGCTTTTCCAGTCGCCCCTTCGGGGCAACGACATAGACCTGTGCCACCTCCTTGCCAGCGACGGAGCCACTGTTTTTGATGGTAATGCTCACCTCGACACTCTGCCCCTTTGCCTTGACTACAGGCTTCGAAAACTCAAACGTGGTGTAGGAGAGACCGTAGCCGAAGGGATAGGCCACATTACGGTTGAAGGTGTCGAAGAAACGGTAGCCAACGTAGATGTCCTCCTCGTGGTTGGTGTAAGCATGACCTGGGATAGGCTGTCCGTTGCCTAACATCTGCAAAAGGCTGTATTCGTCGATAGCACCAGGGAAATTCTTCGTAGAGGCATGGTCAGTGGCGGCGATGGGCCAAGTCATCGTCAGTTTGCCGGAGGGATTAACCTTGCCGGTAAGCAGGTCTGCTATAGAGTTGCCGCCTTCCATACCAGGCTGCCAGGCACAGAGAATGGCATCGGGATAGCCACTCCAGGAAGCCGTCTCGATGACGCTTCCTGAGTTGATGATGACGACTACTGGCTTGCCTGCGGCATGGAAGGCCTGACAGATGTCGACAATGAGTTGGCGCTCCTCGGGGATAAGGTTGAACTCAGTCTGGATGTCGCGATCGATACCCTCACCAGCCTGTCGTCCGATAGTGATGATGGCGGCATCGGCTCCCCGTACTTCCTTCTCGACGGCAATGGGTGAGAGGCTGATTTCGGGGTATTTCTGCTGTCCCATAGCCTCCGTTTGGAACCACTTGGCTGGATGGCGCTCTGCCTGGAATTTTACCCGTGCGTAGGCGATGTATTTGCGGTAGATGTCAGTGAGGGTCTCACTCGACTTGATGCCAGCGTTCTTCAAGCCTTCCAACATATCGACCACATAAGGTGGGTGCACGCAGCCGGAGCCAGTACCGCCAGAAAGGAAGTCGTAGGAGTTCTCACCGAAGAGGGCGACACTCTTGATGTTCTTCCAAGGCAGGGCACCATTGTTCTTCAACAGCACGATACCCTCGTTGGCACTCTGACGAGTGATGGCGGCATGAGCCGTGAAATCAGGCTTGTTGGAGGCGGGATACTTACGGAAACTCGGTGTCTTAACGATGTATTCCAGCATACGGCGTACGTTGCGATCCACATCGGCAATGGCGAGTTTGCCATTCTTTACACCCTCGATGATTTCCTGCACCTGGGCGGGTTGTCCGGGTTCCATGAGGTCATTGCCAGCCTGTACTTCGCTGACGGTGGTAAGTCCTTGACGGATACCAATCCAGTCGGTCATCACGATACCTTTATAGCCCCAGTCATCGCGGAGGATGCTGGTCAGTAGGTCGCGGTTACCCATCGAGTGGATGCCGTTGATGAGGTTATAGGATGCCATAATGGTCCACGGATTACTCTCGCGGACGGCAATCTCAAAGCCTCGGAGATAGATTTCGCGTGCTGCCCGCTGGGAGAGTCTTTCGTCGACACTGGTGCGATCTGTCTCCTGCGAGTTCACAGCGAAGTGCTTGGCAGAGACACCCACATCTTCTTTTTGCACGCCGTTGATATAGGCAGCGGCAATTTTTCCCGTCAGGAAGGGGTCTTCGCTATAATATTCAAAGTTACGTCCGCAGAGCGGATTGCGGTGCAGGTTCATGCCTGGGCCGAGAATCACGTCGCAACGGTATTCCTTGGTCTCGTTACCGATGGCCTGTCCTACTTGTCCCACCAGTTCGGTGTTCCACGTTGAGGCGAGGCAAGAGCCGATAGGGAAGGCTGTTGCATAGAAGGTCTGATCGGTACCCCTACGGGTGGGGTTGATGCGGACACCGGCAGGACCGTCAGTCAGTACGGTGGCAGGGATGCCAAGTCGCGGGATTTCTGGGGTGGTACCTGCAGCACCTGCTACGAGAGTAGCCTCACCACCCACAACGGCGTTGGCACTGAAGAAATTGTTGGCAGCACCTACGAGGAGTTTGGCTTTCTCTTCGAGGGTCATGGCTTTGAGAACCTCATCGATGTTGTCGGCACTCAGTTTGGGTTGGGCATTCATTGTCATTGTGAATGTGGTTGCTAAGAAGCAAGTTGTTAGTAATTTTTTCATTATTGTTGGGTTTTAGGGGAAAATCTTAAAGGCATAGCCCTGCTCTTTGAGCCACTGGATGCTCTCTGGGAGAGCAGTGCGCAGTTTGTCGATGCTTTTCAATGAGTCGTGGAAGGTGATGATAGAGCCGTTGCGCGTATATTTCTTGACATTATTCACGACATCCTCAGCATCGAGCCATTTGGAGTAGTCGCGGGTCACAACATCCCACATCACAATCTTATATTTCCGACTCAGCCAGGCATATTGCGGCAGACGCATCCAGCCATGCGGTGGACGGACATAGTGGCTGTGGATATAGGTATTAGCCTTCTCCACATTGTAACTGTATTCCTTGATGGAGTGGCGGATGCCACCGATATGGTTGTGGGTGTGGTTTCCCGTTTGATGACCCTCCGCCTTGATGCGCTCATACAGTTCGGGATACTTCCTGACATTGTCACCCACCATGAAGAATGTCGCCTTCACCCCATGCTCTTTCAGCACATCAAGGATGAAGGGTGTCGCCTCTGGGATAGGGCCGTCGTCGAAAGTCAGATAGACGGCCTTCTCGTGACGGTCCATTCTCCAATAGGCTTTCGGATAAAGCCAGCGGAGGTAGATGGCGGGCTGCTCAATGATCATTATTCACTATTCACTCCGAAAACGAGCCTCCTTTTGAGTAGTAAATCTCAGAGAGTTTCTGTAACTGATTCTCCATTTGTTTGCTCTTCTTCGCATCGACTTGGTCTTGCAGGTTCAGCAACTGGTTCATGATGTAGAGATTGATCATGCACTCGCGCTGTGAACTGGCGAAGCGGGTGCCGTCGAGCGAGCAGTACCACTGGATATACTGCGACGACTTCTTCCAGAGTTGGTCAATCAGTTCCTGTGCCTTCTTGTTCTGGTCTGTTCCTGCATAGGCACGAGCCAGGTCGAGTGAACCGCTCTGGTAGTCGTGCGGCACGTTGTAGGCAGGAATCTCTTTCTCCGCTTTGGCGAGAATGGCCTTCACCTTGTCGGTCTTGCCCTCGTCAAGGAGGTTGGTGGCCAGCATAGACATCAGACGACGGTGGGTGTAGCACATCCGCATCACTGTCTCGTCGAGGTAGATACCAGGTTTGTCGATGCCGCCGTACTTGTATTTATTCATCATGTTGTCGTATGTCTTCTCGGTATCAAATTGCTTGGTACCCTCCATCGGAACCAGGTCGCCGCGTTCGTTGGTATAGTGTGTGCGGAATGGCGTGATGCGGTTGGCAAGACCCTCCTGCACAAAGTGTTCGCCGAGGTTCATATAGTTATCAGAGCCTACGGTGGTAGCCACGTAGATAGGTCTCGTCCAGTTACACTGGGCAATCATCTCCAGCATCATCAAGTCACCCTTGTAGAGGGCACTCTTGCCTTTCAGCGAGATCACCATCCTGTCGGGGATGCTGTCGGCAGCCATCATCATACCACTCTTGCGGACAGCCTCCTTGTCGATGGTAACATAGACGGTATCCGTGGGGATGACATGCAGTTCGCTGTTCTTGGTGCGCACCCAGTATTTCAGGATATTCTTCAGTTCGAAGGGCTCCTCACCGAACTGTGTGGCTGCCTCCACGGGCTGATCCTTATAGAGTTGCAGCACCTGTTGTTTCAGCGACGGATCCACCGATACGTATTCATTCGTGCCGGCACAGTATTCCAGACGGCTCCATGTGATGGGTACCGACGGGGAGTCGTAGGCCGGACGGCGCATCTGGTCGATGTACCAGTCTGTCTGCAGATAAGAGAGGTTGCAGACGCGGGCATCGGTACGCACACTCTCCGTATCCTGGTTGTACCAGAGCGGGAAGGTGTCGTTGTCGCCGTTGGTGAAGATAATCGGGTTACCGCTCTCCTGGAGGGTCATGAGGTAGTTCTGTCCGAAATCGCGGCAGCAATAACGGCCAGAGCGATCATGATCGTCCCAAGTCTGCGAGGCCATTTGGATAGGCACAAGCAGACATACGAGGGAAACCAGGCCAGCCAGGATAAGATTTTCCTTCTTTATCTTGCGGTTGAGCCAGTCGATGATGGCTGCCACACCCATGCCGCACCAGATGGCGAAGGCATAGAAGGAACCTGCGTAGGCATAGTCGCGCTCACGGGGCTGCATCGGAGTCTGATTCAGATAGATCACGATGGCGAGACCTGTCATAAAGAACAGGAAGAACACCACCCAGAATTGGCGGATGCCGATGGGGTCGTCTATCAGTTTCTCACCCACCTTCCGTTTGCGGGTGTACCAAGCCTGCCAGAATAGACCCAGCAGACCGAGTATCAGCGGCATACAGTAGAACACATTATGTCCCTTGTTCTCTTTCAGGTCGTCGGGCAGCATGTTCTGGTTACCGAGACGGGCATCGTCGATGAAGGAGAAACCTGTGATCCAGTTACCGTGTTCCAGTTCACCGTTGCCCTGTATATCGTTCTGTCGTCCGGCGAAGTTCCACATGAAGTAACGCCAGTACATGAAGTTACACTGGTAGGAGAGGAAGAAGCGGATGTTTTCTAGTTGCGATGGCACCTTGATCATCATCGGCTCGCCGCAGCGGTCATAGGGTACCTCCGTGCCATCCACGCCTCCCATCCAACTCTCGTAGGCACCGGCATGGGCAGCATCGTACATACGGGGGAAGAGCATGTTCTGGGCATACTTGTATTCATCCTTCGTGCGGACGATGAAGTACGAGTCCTTCTCGTCGGCAGAAGCCTTTTCCTTGCGCTGGTAGACAGGCTTGCCCTTCGACATGACGGGACGGCACATGTTTCCTTCCACCGTCAGTGCCACCTGTGAGGTGTAGGCAGGCCCATAGAACAGCGGACGGTTACCGTACTGTTCGCGTCCCAAGTAGTCGCCCAGTGTAAAGATGTCCTCCGGTGAGTTCTGGTCCATCGGCGGGTTGGCCGAAGAACGGATCACGATGAGGGCGTAGGTAGAGTAACCGATCATCAGCATCAGCATACAGAGTAGTGTCGTATTCTTGGCACGGGCAGAGATCAAAGGCAGTTTCTCACGTGTCATTTTCAGCACGAACCAGAGGGCAGCGAGTACCACGATACTGATGATGAAGGCTGTCCATCCCCAGCCGTAGAACGGGATGCCAAGCATACCGATAGCCAATACGACGGCGACATTCTGTACGGTCAGACTGTGCTTCTGGGTCTGCGTCTCGTAGACGGCCCAGATGACGGTAGCCACCAGGAGGATGATATAGATGATCTCACCCGTATTAAACGGCATACCGAGGGTGTTGACGAAGAACAACTCAAACCAGCCGCCCACGGTGATGATGCCTGGCACCACGCCGTAGAGCACGGCGGCAAGAATCACCACGGAGATGCCTAAGGCAACGAGTGAGCCTTTCAGGTTGGCATTGGGGAACCGACGGTAGTAGTACACCAGTCCGATGGCAGGCACACAGAGCAGGTTCAACAGGTGGACTCCGATGGAGAGCCCCGTCATATAGGCTATCAGCACCAGCCAACGGTCACTATGGGGCTCGTCGGCCTGGTCTTCCCATTTCAGGATGAGCCAGAACACTACAGCCGTAAAGGCCGAGGAATAGGCATACACCTCACCCTCGACGGCAGAGAACCAGAACGTGTCGCTGAACGTGTAGATTAGGGCTCCCACCAGTCCGGAGGCCTCAATCATAATCATCTTCGCCAGCGTCATCTCCTCCCATTTGTCGATGAGCAGTCGCCGCACCAAGTGCGTGATACTCCAGAACAGGAAGAGGATGCACATGGCTGACAGCAGCGCACTCATCATGTTCACCATCATTGCCACTTGCGTCGGATCGCTGGCAAACTGTGAGAACAAGTTGGCTGTCAGCATGAAGAACGGTGCCCCGGGGGGGTGTCCGAATCCAGTTTATAACCGGTCGTAATAAACTCGGGACAGTCCCAGAACGAGGCTGTCGGCTCAATCGTGGAGCAATAGACGAAGGCGGCTATGAAGAAAGTCAGCCAGCCGAGGACATTGTCCACCAGTCTGAATTGTTTCATCTAAAACTTTATATTTTAACGTTAAAATCCTAATTTGGTTGCAAAGGTACGAAAAAAACGCTACAAAAACAAACCTGCGCCGTAAATTAAGATTATATAACGGAAAATCTTTCCGAGGGTGATGGCTATGAAGGTGATGACAATGTTGGAGCGCATCAATCCCAAGGCGATGGTAATAGCACTGCCCAGGACGGGCAGGAAGGCGAAAAAGCCCATCCAAGCACCATGGCCCGCCAGAAACCGATGTGCCTTGGCAAGACTCTCCTCGCTGACATGTAGATATTTCTCAATCCACTCCATCTTACCCATGCGTCCTACGCAATAGTTGACGATACTGCCCAACACATTGCCGATGGTGCCATAGACCATCAGCACCCACGGGTCAAGGCCTGTTGCCATCAGACCGATCATCACAGCCTCGCTGGAAAAGGGAAAGAAACTGCCTGCCAGAAAGGCTGCCAGCAGCATGCCCCAGTAGCCGTACTGCGTAAGAAAATGAATGATGAATTCCATAGGGTGAAGGCTGTCAGCAACAGGGCAATGCCCAGGATGATGCAGAAGGCGATGTTGGTGAGTCGGGTGTAGGTGAGTGCTATGAAATGGCCGATGAGGGGACTCGTGGTGATGATGATGACACGCAGCAACAGGTCTTCATGCTGAGGCTGGGCTATCAGGAATACTATCGCGACGACATCGAGGAATGTCAGCGTGTAATAGATCTGGCGAATGCGAATCTTATCGTTGAAACTCGTGCGCAGATAATGGATCAGACCTGTCACGAACAGGCTGACGAAGAAGACAAAGATCAGGATGTGGGAAAGACTGAGGGCGGTATAGTCGAAGGGGAACTGGAAGTCACCCAGCGGTACAAAATGCTGCAGCAGGGGCTTGAAATCACCCTCATAGCGCCAGAGGATCCATGCCAGCATGCCCCAGTAGGGCAACAGAATGCCCAGCAGGGATGCCAGGAAAGTGCGTCCCGTCAGGGTGAAGACAAAGAACATCATCATGATCCAGTAGATGGGGACAAACCAGAGGGTATGGACTTCCACCAGACTGCCGAGACTGAGGAAGACGAACGTGTAGAAGGTGAGGCCCACGGACTCCTTGTCCTGATAGGACTGAAAGAGGGTGAGTAGGCTGGCGATGAGACACAGTTGGACAAAGGCTCCTTTCAGGGAGGGGAACAGATGGCAGGCGATGCAGGAGAGGATGATGAAGGCTGCCGACACGGAACGGCTGTAAATGCGAATCAGTACGTTGCTGTTGTTGAGTTCCACCATCAGGTAGGTGGATACAGCAAAGCAGGCGAACTGCAACCACCACTGCTGAGGGAACAGTCCGCACAAGAACCAGACGACGATGCCGTGGAGGGCAACGGCAGGAAGCGTGAAGCGGCTCTCAGCCACCTTGTTCTGAAATCGCTTGATCACTTCTTACAGGTCGGCGCCAATGTCGCGACGGAAATACTTGTCTGTAAACTGAATCTTCTGGGCCTCCTCAAAGGACTTCTGTAGGGCTTCGGCCTTGTCTTTGCCATAACTACTGACAGCAATGACACGACCTCCGGCAGTCACCACCTCGCCATCCTTGAGAGCCGTACCGCTGTGGAAGACGATAGAACCTTCCACCTGGTCGATACCAGAGATGGGATAACCCTTCTTGTAGGCCTGGGGATAACCACCGCTGACAAGCATCACGCAGACAGCAGCACGGGGATCGAACGCGATGGTACGCTGGTCGAGATTGCCCTCGGCGACACCCTCGAAGAGGTCTACGAGATCGCTTTTCAGACGGAGCATCACACTCTCGGTCTCTGGGTCACCCATGCGGCAATTGTACTCGATGACGTATGGTTCGGGTTCCTTGGTTGGTGTATTGGTACGGTTGATCAGTCCGAAGAAGATAAAGCCTTTATAATCGATATTCTCTGCTGCGAGCCCCTCGATAGTGGGACGGATGATACGGTCCTCCACTTTCTGCATCCATTCTTTCGTGGCGAAGGGCACGGGGGTAACGCTACCCATACCACCCGTATTCAGACCTGTGTCATGCTCGCCAATGCGTTTGTAGTCCTTGGCCTCAGGCAGAATCTTGTAGTGCTGGCCATCTGTCAGGACGAAGACTGAACACTCAATACCACTCATAAATTCCTCGATGACAACACGGCTTGAGGCGTTGCCGAACATACCGCTCAGCATCTCCTTGAGTTCGCGTTTGGCCTCGTCAAGGGTGGGGAGGATGAGTACACCCTTACCAGCACAGAGACCGTCGGCTTTCAGCACGTAAGGGGCTTCGAGGGTCTCTAAGAACTTCAAGCCTTCTTCCAAATGCTCTCCGTCGAAGGTCTGGTAACGGGCCGTGGGGATGTTGTGGCGCTGCATGAAGCCTTTGGCAAAGTCCTTCGAGCCTTCGAGGACGGCACCTGCCTTGGAGGGGCCAATCACAGGGATGTCCTTGGTACGGGCATCGGCTTTCAGTTCGTCGTAGATACCTTTCACCAATGGGTCTTCAGGGCCTACCACCACCATGTGGATGCCTTTCTCCACACAGAAGGTCTTGATGGCCTCGAAGTCGTCGGCCTTCATGGCGACATTCTCGCCGCAGTTGCTGGTTCCGGCATTTCCTGGGGCGATGTATAGTTTCTCACACTTGCTGCTCTGAGCGATTTTCCATGCAAGGGCGTGCTCTCGTCCGCCACTGCCTAAAAGTAGTATTTTCATATCGTTATTTTAAATAATCCTCAAAATATTGCGTGATGCGCTCATGCAGGTGCACGGAGGCATGACCTCGCATATTGTGTTCCTCACCAGGATAGGCGAAGAAATCAGGCTGGGTACCTGCCTTGATACAGGCATCGAGGAACGACAGGCAGTGCTGAGGCACCACGGTATTGTCGTTGTAGCCCGTGATGATCTGTAACTTACCTTTCAGGTTCTTCGCCTTGTCGATGAGGCTGGTCTTGGCATAGCCATCTGGATTACTCTGTGGCGTACCCATATAACGCTCGCCGTACATCACTTCGTACCAGCGCCAGTCGATGACGGGGCCGCCTGCCACGCCTACCTTAAACACATCCGGATAGTTCGTCATCAGTGAGATGGTCATAAATCCGCCGAATGACCAACCGTGGACACCCAGACGGTTCATATCCACATAGGGCAGGCTGCGCAGATAGTCGACACCCTTCATCTGATCCTGCATTTCTATCTGTCCGAGTTGGTGGAAGGTGGCCTGTTCGAAGTCACGACCCCGATACTGGCTCCCCCGATTGTCG
This sequence comes from Prevotella sp., assembly GCA_017518935.1. Taxonomy (GTDB): domain Bacteria; phylum Bacteroidota; class Bacteroidia; order Bacteroidales; family Bacteroidaceae; genus Prevotella. The sequence continues at coordinate 1,836 of JAFWTK010000007.1, read as the reverse complement.
AGGATGAAGACGATATAGCCTTTCTGTGCCATGTAGGTCTCCCAGGTGCGAGAGGCCCAGTGCCAGGAGGCCTGTACGTTGTTGGCATGAGGCCCGCCATAGACATAGACCACGGTGGGGTACTTTTTATCAGGGTTGAAGTCTGCGGGCTTCACCATCCTGTAATAGAGGTCTGTCGTGCCGTCAGCGGCCTTGATACTGCCACATTCGAAGATGGGCTGCTGAAAACCAGCCCAAGGATCATCGGCTTCCAGAAGGTTCGTATGCTGAGGCGCCTTCTTGGTCAGGTCTACCACATCAATGACACGGGGTCTTGTGGGGGTCGAGAATCTATCGATGAGATAGTTGCCTGATGGTGACAGTTCTGCGTTATGCACACCATCCACCGTTTCCAGTTGTTTGATGTCCCCCTTCATGCTCACGCTGTACAGACGGTGGTGCAGGGGATGTTCCTTGTTGGCTTTGATGATGATACTCTTCTGCTTCTTGTTGAAGCCTAAGACATCCATCACCACCCACGGGCCGCTGGTCAGTTGTTTGAGGCACTCGCCCTGGGTGTCATATAAATAGAGGTGGTTATAGCCGTCGCGCTGACTCTGTATAAGGAACTTCGTCTCGTCCCAGGGCAGGAACTGGATGGGATGCAGCGGCTCCACGTATTTGTCAGAGGTCTCGCGGTAGAGTTCTGCAAGGCGTTCGCCTGTCTCGGCATTGTAGGCTACCAGGCGACAGTCGTTCTGCCCTCGGTTCAGTTCGAACAGATAGACCGTCTTGCTGTCTGGGCTCCAGGCGATATTCGTGAAATAGCAGGTTTTCTGGAGTGCTTCTGGAGAAACATCAGTGACAGGCGTCCGCAGATAGATGGTCTTCTGCGTGCGCAGGTCGTAGATGCCGATGGTGACCACATGCGTCTTACCACCTGCCATCGGGTATTTGTCTGGTTCGTAGGCGGCAGGGCAGGGTTCTGTACAGGGATTGATGTTCACCTGCGGATAGTCCGTCACCATGCTCTGGTCCATGCGATAAAAGGCCAGGCGCTGTCCATCGGGACTCCAGAAGGTACCTTTCTCAATGCCAAACTCATTACGGTGAACGCTTTGTCCATAGACAATCTCACGACTACCGTCTGTCGTCAACTGGTGTTCTTGTCCTTCGCTATCGGCCACGTAGAGTTGCTGGCCTTTGATATAGGCTGTGGCCTTTGAGACGGGGTTCCAGTCCTCGGCTTTCTCTTTGATGGTACTGTCCTGCCAGACGACTTGCTTCTGTTTAAAGTCTATGAGGATGACGGCATGACGGTTGCCTACTTGTACCAGGGGTTTGTCAGGATAGGGAAAGGTGGCGTTCATCAGGTGGCGCACATATCGCTCGTCGTCACTCTCAGCCCATTTGTTGATGTCGTCGAGGGTGAAGAGTTGTGTCTTCTTACCCGTCTTGATGTCGATGGTATAGCACTCCTCCACATCCGTCTGTATCAGTTGGTCGCCCCACCACGTCAGCCACATATTCTTGGGCTGGAAATTGTGGTAGTTCGTCCCACCGAAGTTCAGGTCTTCAAGGGTGAAGCGTTTGTCTTGCGCAGCCAGTGGAGTCGTGAGTGCAGCCATCATCAGTAAAGCAAACAAGTATTTAATCTTCGTCCTCATCGTCAAACCTCCTTTTGCTTTTCTCAAACTTCCTTACGGCTTTGTCCGTCTTTCTGTCGTTGCGATCGAAGCGACCCTTACCGTCCTTGCGGTCGAAACGCTTCCCGTCCTTGCGGTCGAAACGCTTCCCGTCTTTGCGGTCGAAGCGTCCTTTGCCGTCTTTTCTTTCAAAGCGCTTGCCATCGTCTTT
>JAFWTK010000093.1 GCA_017518935.1 Prevotella sp. | reverse complement strand
GCAGAATGTGGAGAAATGCTGGCGACTGCAACGGGAGATCGTTGCCGATGCCTGGGAGTGTCTGAATTCGGGCGGCATCTTAATCTATAGTACGTGTACCTATAATATAAAGGAGAACGAGGAAAACGTACGTTGGATCCTCGATACCTATGAGGCTGAAGCACTCGAAATCCCCATTGATCCACGTTGGAACATCACGGGCTCGCTGCTCCCGGGCTTCGACGCACCCGTCTACCGCTTCATCCCCGGCATCACCCGCAGCGAAGGACTGTTCATTTGTGCGTTGCACAAAATGAGGAATGAGAAATTAGGAATGAGAAATGATGATTACCAGGCAAGCACAGAATCTGCCTTTAGAAGAAATCAACATTTCTCATTTCTCATTTCTCATTCTTCATTAAAGATCCTCACCCCTGACCTTCCCCAAGGTGTCTTCCCTCGTGTCGACCTCCCCTACCAGAAGGCACTGCAATATCTCCGTGGCGAGGCCCTCGTGCTGCCCTACGACACGCCCAAAGGCCTCGTCACCGTTACCTACAAGGGCATCCCCCTCGGACCGATGAAAAACATCGGCAATCGCGCCAACAACCTATACCCGAAGCCCTGGCGCATCAAGACCACACACCTACCTACAGAAGAAATTAAAATCATAGACATACAATGAAACAGTATTTAGACATCCTCAACCGCATTCTCACCGAAGGCACCAAGAAAGGTGACCGCACGGGAACTGGCACCATCAGCATCTTCGGTACCCAGAGCCGCTACAAACTCGACGACGGTTTCCCCCTGCTTACCACGAAGAAACTCCATCTGAAGAGTATCATCTACGAACTGCTGTGGTTCCTGAAAGGCGATACCAACGTGAAATACCTGCAGGAGCACGGCGTACGCATCTGGAACGAGTGGGCCGACGAGAACGGTGAACTAGGACCCGTCTACGGACACCAGTGGCGCTCATGGCCCGACTATAAAGGTGGTACAATAGACCAGATACAGTATGTGCTTGATCAGTTGAAGAACAATCCTAACTCGCGCCGTATGATTGTCTCGGCGTGGAACGTGGCAGAGGTGAATGAGATGGCCCTGCCCCCGTGTCATACCATCTTCCAGTTCTATGTGGCAGGTGACAGGCTGTCTCTCCAACTCTACCAGCGCAGTGCAGACACCTTCCTCGGGGTGCCGTTCAATATCGCCTCATACGCCCTGTTGCTCCAGATGATGGCACAGGTGACAGGCTACAAGGCAGGCGACTTCATCCATACCACCGGCGACACGCACCTCTACCTGAACCACATCGAACAGGCCAAACTCCAACTTACCCGTGAGCCGCGTCCGCTGCCCACGATGAAGATAAATCCCGATGTCAAGAACCTCTTTGATTTCCAGTACGAGGACTTCGAACTCGTTGGCTACGATCCTAATCCACACATCAAAGCAGAAGTAAGCGTATGATTTCGATAATCGCAGCGGTGGCGAATAACCGCGCCATCGGATATAAGAACAAACTCATCTATTGGCTCCCCAACGACCTGAAGCGTTTCAAGGCACTCACCACGGGTCACACCATCATTATGGGGCGCAACACATTCCTTTCCCTGCCGAAGGGTGCACTGCCTAATCGTCGGAACATCGTGCTGAGCCGCAACACCAAGGCGTTTGAGGGCTGCGATGTCTATCCCTCTCTCGAAGAGGCTTTGGCACATTGCACCTCCGATGAGGACATCTACATCATCGGCGGTGCCTCGGTCTATCGACAGGCCATGAAAATCGCCGACCGTCTCTGTCTCACCGAGATTAACGACACCCCTGCAGAAGCAGACACCTTCTTCCCACCCTATGATGAAGGATGGCAAGAAGAAAGCCGTGAGGATCATCCCATAGATGACCGTCACGACTTCCCCTATTCGTTTGTGAATTACATCAGGGCCGAGCCTCGGTAAAAGCCTCCATGATAGCCGTCAGTTTTCAACAGCGATAACAGATGCTTCATATTGTCTTGTTCTTCTCCTCCAGAAACCGCAACTCTGCTTCCAACATCTCCAGTTTCGGCATTCGAAAGCCGGCCTCGCGGGCTATCTCCAAGGGACGGGTGTAGAGATAGTATATTTCCATACGACGGTGGAAGTCGTAGTCCAATCGCATGGACGGCGAATAGGGCGTCATCGCATCAGTGGTCTCTATCATCTTGTCGACAAACGAAGCATCAAGGTTCTTCACGCCCAAGTGCTGGGCAGCACTGACAACCTCCATCATCTGTTCGCGAATCAGTTGCCTGGTCGAGTCGTTCTTCAGCAACAGGTCTGTCTGTGTGTGCAGTGCTACGGTCATACCATTGAAAGGCATATTCCATACAGCCTTTTTCCATCGTGCCTCATGATATTCCACCTGTCCCGTCTCAATGCCAGCCTGACGAAACTCATCGACGACGGCCTGCACCAGTGTTTCGTCCCTGCATGAGTAGTTGGCCAGGTTGATGCTGCCATAACACTGGTGATTGACGAGGCCGGGCTCCGTCTTGGCAGAACAGATAAAGGCCAGTCCCGCAACCAGTTGCACATCAGGGAACATCTTCTGCACATCCTCCTCCACGCCAATGCCGTTCTGAATGAGCACCACCAGCGTCTTGTCATGGAGCAATGGTGGCAGCAGCGACTGCAGTTTGCCGTTGTTCACAGACTTCAGACACACCAGCACCACGTCGCACTTC
>JAFWTK010000092.1 GCA_017518935.1 Prevotella sp. | reverse complement strand
ACAATTCCCCATTGACGGATATGCACGAACATATCAGCCTTGCCCCGATGCGAGGGCTCCTTCTTGGTTCTTCAGCGTGACAGGCTGAAATATATAGCCAAAATTGGTTCAGACGGAAAAGAAAAAGGAGTTACGATTTCTCGTAACTCCTTGATTTCTAAGGCGCTTCAGGATGGGCTTGAACCAACGACCCCCTGATTAACAGTCAGGTGCTCTAACCAACTGAGCTACTGAAGCAGGTTTTGCTGTTAAGCGGGTGCAAAGGTACGGCGAAAAATTGAATCCACCAAACTTTTTCGGGACTTTTTTCGAAAAAAGTTGTTTTTTGCGAGTTTTTTACGATTTCAGGCACACTTCCTCTACTACCTTCGGGAAATATTCCATCTCCAACTGGTGCTCTTTTTCAGCGATGTCATCGACCGTGTCATCAGGGGATAGGGCTACCTTGTACTGCGCAATGATCTCCCCGCCATCGCAGACGGGAGTGACATAATGCACCGTCATGCCCGTCTCCGTCTCTCCGGCAGCCTTGACGGCCTCGTGGACGTGGTGGCCCCACATGCCCTTGCCACCATATTTCGGTAACAATGCAGGATGGAGGTTCACGATCTTACGTGGATAGGCTGCAATCAGGAAGTCGGGAATCAGAGGCAGGAAGCCCGCCAAGACGATGAAATGGATGTCGTACTTGTGGAGCAGAGGAAGCATGACCTCTGGGTTGTTCAGTTCTGCCTTGGAGACGACGGCAGCGGGTATACCTAATTCATAGGCGCGCACGAGCGCGTAGGCATCGGGCTTGTTGCTGACGACCAACGGAGTGGCTATCTGCTCAGAGCCCTCGAAATAGCGGATGAGGTTCTCGCAGTTGCTACCGCTGCCTGAAACAAAGATTGCGATATTTTTTTTCAACACGGATTTTACAGATTATACGGATTGAAAAATCCCCTCCCCATTGCGGGGAGGGGGAATTTTATTTAGAAGTCCATGTGGTCGAGGGAGTCACTGAAATCCTTCGGTTCCGCGTTCTCCTGCGGTGCCAGAGGGGTCTCCTGGGTCTCCTGCTGTTCCTGTTCAGGACGCGGACGACGCTCACCACGGTCATGACGCTCGCCACGGTCACGGCGATCACGACGGTCGCCACGGTCACGGCGCTCACCACGCTCTGGGCGCTCCCCGCGCTCACGACGACGCTGCTGAGGCTCGACATAGTCAGCAGGCTTCTCTACCAGCACACGGTGGCTGAGTTTATACTTACCAGTCTTCGGATCGATTTCAAGGAGTTTCACCTGAATGTGGTCACCCTCCTTGATACCAGCCTCCTCGACAGTCTCGAGGCGCTTCCAGTCGATCTCAGAGATATGGAGCAGGCCATCCTTGCCTGGCATGATCTCCACGAAGCAACCGTAAGGCATGATGCTGCGCACCACACCGTCGTAGATCTCACCCACCTCGGGAATAGCCACGATGGCCTTGATCTTGGCGATGGCAGCGTCGATGCTGGCCTTGTCAGGTGCGCTGACCTGAACATGACCCACACCGTCAGCCTCGTCGATGGTGATGGTAGCACCCGTATCCTCCTGCATCTGCTGGATGATCTTGCCACCAGGGCCAATGACGGCGCCAATGAACTCCTTGGGAATATCGAAGGCCTCAATACGTGGTACCTGAGGCTTCAGTTCTGCACGCGGCTCAGCGATGGTCTCAGTCAGTTTGCCAAGGATATACTCACGACCAGCCTTGGCCTGCATGAGAGCCTTCTCCAGAATCTCGAACGACAGACCGTCGCACTTGATATCCATCTGCGTGGCTGTCAGACCATCCTTTGTACCAGTGGTCTTGAAGTCCATGTCGCCCAGGTGGTCCTCATCACCGAGGATATCGCTCAATACAGCATATTTCTCTTCACCAGGATTCTTGATCAGACCCATAGCGATACCAGAGACAGGCTTCTTCATGGGTACACCAGCATCCATCAGGGCGAGGGTACCGGCACAGACAGTCGCCATAGAAGAAGAGCCATTAGACTCGAGGATCTGAGACACCAGACGAACGGTGTAAGGGAAGTCCTCAGGAATCTGACCCTTCAGACCGCGCCATGCGAGGTGTCCGTGACCAATCTCACGACGGCCTACGCCACGCTGAGCCTTGGCCTCACCTGTACAGAACGGTGGGAAGTTATAGTGCAACAGGAATTTCATATAACCATGCTCCAGCACATCGTCAACGAGTTTCTCGTCAAGTTTCGTACCGAGCGTACAGGTGCTCAGTGACTGTGTCTCACCACGGGTGAAGATCGCACTTCCGTGAGGCATGGGCAGTGGAGAGACCTCGCACCAGATGGGACGGATGTCAGTGGTCTTACGACCATCGAGACGGATACCCTCGTCGAGGATGCAACGACGCATGGCGTCGCGCTCCACATCGTGGTAGTAACGTTCCATCATAGCCTCGTACTCGTCCTTGGTGATCTCTGAGTCAGCAGTGATCTCGGGATGAGTCTCGAAATACTTCTCCTTGAAATCCTCGAGGATCTTCTCAAAGGCATCAGCACGCTCCTGCTTCTCGAGGGCCTGCTTGGTCACGTCGTAGGCGGGCTGATAGCACTCCTTGTTCATCTGCTCGCGGAGGGCCTCATCGTTGACCTCGTGGTCGTACTCGCGCTTCACATCCTTACCGAGTTCCTTGGAGAGTTCAGCCTGGAGTTCGCACATGGGCTTGATGGCATCCATCGCAGCCTTGAGGGCACCCAGCAGATCCTGCTCGCTGACCTCCTTCATCTCACCCTCCACCATCATGATGTTCTCAGCAGAGGCACCGACCATGATATCCATGTCAGCCTCCTTCATCTGCTCGAAGGTAGGATCAATCACATACTCACCATTGATGCGTGCAACGCGGACTTCCGAGATAGGGCACTCGAAAGGTATATCCGAGCAAGCCAGGGCTGCAGAGGCAGCGAAGCCGGCAAGTGCATCGGGCTGGTCAACACCATCGGCACTGTATGCACGACAGATACGTGATTGTCCGTTTCCACATAGATGATTTCCCCGGCGTTCAGGCGCATT
>JAFWTK010000091.1 GCA_017518935.1 Prevotella sp. | reverse complement strand
CACCACTCCTCGAAGGAGAAGAGTTTCAGACTCTTGGTCTCATTGCTTTGGTTGGTCAGTGTCAGTTTCTGCACCTCGGCCCACTTTTTCAGGGGTACGAAGAAGAGCACAGAGGCTTCCACGCCGTTCTTGCGACCTGTGATACGGGTGTAACTCATACCGTGACGACACTCGTAGAAGTCGAGTGGGGTCTTACAAGGCTTCCAACCTGGGTTCCAGACAGTGTCGCCTTCTTTGATGTAGAAGTACCGTCCACCATTGTCCATCGGTACGTTGTTATAGCGATAGCGGGTGATACGGCGGAACTTGGCATCCTTGTAGAAGGAGTAGCCCCCTGCAGTGTTACTGATGAGTGAGAAAAAGTCCTCGTTGCCTAAGTAGTTTATCCATGGCCAAGGGGTCTGCGGGTCTGTGATGACATACTCGCGGTGCTGGTCGTCGAAATGACCGTAACGTTTTTGTTGTTCCATAAATAATTGATTGTTTTAATATATTTGTGATCTTGTTTGCAAAGTTACGAACATATTCTGAAACCACCAAAGAAAACCCCAAAAGATTCAGGCCTTTTTCCGCCAATACCAAAAAAGTATCATCTTTTGATAAAATACAATTATTTGATGGCTTGTGCAACAGTGAAGGCAGTGGTCCAGGCGGCTTGGAAGTTGAAACCGCCAGTGATGCCATCGATGTCGAGGATTTCGCCTGCGAAGTAGAGGTGGGGGATGTCTTTGCTTTCCAGTGTGTTGGGGTTGACGGCAGAGAGGCTGACTCCTCCGCAGGTGACAAACTCGTCTTTGAAGGCTGCACGTCCTGCTATCAGGTAAGGGTCGTTGCAGAGGATGTTGACCAGACGGTTGAGTTCCTTCTTGTTGAGGTTCTGCCAACGGTTCTGGGTGCGTTGCCCTAAGGCCTTTTCGACAAGATAGCCCCACAAACGACTGGGCAGGTCGAAGGGACGGATGCTGGTCAGGAGTTTCTGTGGGTGACTCTCTATGATATGGTGGAGTTCTTCGAGAATCTCAGGATCCTTGTGCGAGGACCAGTTGATGGCGAGGGGCATCTGGTAATGATGCTCATGGAGTTCTCTGGCCGCATAACTGGAGAGTTTGAGGATGGCGGGACCACTCATGCCCCAGTGGGTGATGAGCAGAGGACCAGAAGCACGGAAACTGGTACCTGGGATCTGAACAGTGACCTCATCGACGACGGTACCCATCAGGGCTTGAAGGGCTTTGTCCTCAATGGAGAAGGTGAAGAGTGAGGGAACGGGAGGGATGAAGAGTGAAGGGGGAAGCATGAAAAGTGAAGAGGCTCCCTTGGGCATCCCCCCTGTGGTGATGGCGATGAAGTCGTAGTCGGCAAGTTGTTGCAAAGATTCAATCTTGCATGCTGTGTGAACCTCAACCCCCAGTCGTCTGGTTTCTGACAGGAAGAGGTTGATGATGGTGTGCGAGTCCTGCGAGGCAGGGAAGACACACTCATCGTCCTGTGTCACCAGACGCACCCCATGGCGTTCAAACCAAGCATAGGCGTCGTGATTGTCAAAGCGTTTGAAGAGCCGTTTCATCAGACGGTGCCCCCGGGGATAGACCTGCGAGAGGTCGCGTACAGAGGCGAAGGAGTTGGTGCAGTTACACCGTCCACCTCCGGAGACCTCCACTTTTACCAAGACCTTCTTGGATTTCTCGAAGATGGTCACCTCCATCTCAGGACAGAGTTCCTTCAGGTTGATGGCAAGGAAGAATCCTGCGGCACCGCCGCCAACCACCGCTGTCTTCATCGTTCAATGAGGATCCTGGCATCAACGGCAACGACGTTGTTCTCATCAGCCAGCAAGGGGTTGATATCCATCTCCTTAATCTCCGTAGCGAAACGGAGCAGGGTGGAGAGTCGTACGATGATCTCGGCATATTTCTCTTCGTTGATGCCTTTCTGTCCGCGTGTACCTTTTAATATCTTATAGCCGCGCAGCGAGTGAATCATCGAATAGGTCTCGGCATAACTCAGAGGTGCCAGACCTGACGAGACATCCTTCAATACCTCGACGAAGATACCACCCAGTCCGCAGAGTACCACGTGTCCGAAGCGTTCCTCATACTTGGCGCCAATGAACAACTCTTTGCCTTTGAGCATCTTCTGTACCATCACACCAGTGGCATCCTGAATCTGCATCATTCTGTCGAACTCCAAGGAGAGATGTTCTGCCGTACGGATGTTCAAGGCCACACCACCCACATCACTCTTGTGGACAGGGCCTACCACTTTCGCCACCACGGGGAAGCCTATTTTTTCGGCAAAGGCCGTCAGTTCTTCTTTCGAGGTGCTGACCATCTCAGGAACGAGAGGGATGCCGGCACAGGTTAGCAGTTCGCGTACGGCATCAGGAGCCAGGTAACCGCTTGTGATGCCCTCGAATTTCAGACGACGCGTTTCGCGGTAGATGATATCCCTGATTCTTGGGACATCGACACCATAGAGTTCCAGTTCCTGCGGAGCCGGTTGTGGAGTTCGCATAATCTGACTCAGAGCCGTAGCCAGCGTCACCTCGTCGCTGAAGTTCACATGTCCTTTGGCAAGGAACTCCGCCACCTCTGCGCCTGCAGTATGCAGACTGGGCAGGACGGGGAATATAGGTTTCTTACACTCGTGGATTTTCTGGTCGAGGACACCGTAGGCCTCGTAGAGTTGTGTGAGACCAGGGGTGCCGTAGATAACGGCGATGGCATCAATATTGTCGAACTTCTGTTCGCAATAGTCGATGATTCTTCCTAACTGCTCTGCCGTGCCTGTGGCGAGGAAGTCGATGGGGTTCGCCACCGACGAGCCAGGGAAGAGTTTTGTTTTCAGTTCATCGGCAATGGGACCTTCGATATGAGGCACGCTGAGTCCGCCTTTTGAGAGGGCATCCGTCAGCATCACCCCAGGGCCTCCGGCATGGGTGACGATGGCGAAATTCTTGCCATTGAGTGGGGGCAGGGTGAAGATACAGCCTACGGTGGTCAGTTCCTCTCGGGAGAAACAGCGTACGATGCCAGCCTTACGGAACAAGGCCTCGACAGCGGAGTCTGAGGAGGCGATGGCACCCGTATGCGACGATGCCGCACGGGAACCGCTTTCGGAAGATCCCGCCTTGATGGCGGCAATGCGACACCCCTTCTTGATGAGGTTACTGGCATGGTAGAGCAACTTGTCTGGGTTGCTGATATTCTCGATATAGAGCAGTTTCACCTTCGAATCGGTATCGGGATTGAAGTACTCATCCATATACTGCAGTACATCCTCGATGCCGATCTGCTTGCCGTTGCCGATGCTCCACACACTATTGAACCGCAGTCCT
>JAFWTK010000090.1 GCA_017518935.1 Prevotella sp. | reverse complement strand
GAGAGTCAGGAGCGTATGGGCTTGCTCATCGACGAGAAGCATATTGAACATGTCCGTAAGATTGCCGAGCGTGAGCGTGCCCCGCTGTATGTGGTCGGTGAGACCACTGGCGATGCCCACTTCTCGTTCAAGCAAGGCGACGGCGTAAAGCCATTCGACCTCGATGTGGCTCAGATGTTCGGACACTCACCGAAGACCATCATGCGCGACAACACCGTGGAGCGTCATTATGCTGATGTCACCTATACTCAAGATAAGATTGAGGAATACCTTGAACGTGTACTCCAGTTGGAGGCTGTGGCTTGTAAGGACTGGCTCACCAATAAGGTGGACCGTTCTGTGACGGGTAAGATCGCCCGTCAGCAGTGCCAGGGTGAGATTCAGTTACCGCTGAGTGACTGTGGTGTCGTAGCCCTCGACTATCGTGGTGAGAAAGGTATCGCTACCGCCCTCGGCCATGCACCTCAGGCCGGTCTGGCTGATCCCGCTGCAGGAAGTGTACTTTCCGTCGCAGAGGCTCTGACGAATATCGTGTGGGCACCGATGGCTGAGGGCATGGACTCCATCTCCCTCTCAGCCAACTGGATGTGGCCTTGTCGCTCTCAGGAGGGTGAGGACGCCCGTCTGTATGCTGGTGTGAAGGCCCTGAGTGATTTCTGTTGCGACCTGCATATCAACGTACCTACCGGTAAGGACTCACTGTCACTCTCTCAGCAGTATCCCAATGGCGAGAAGATCATCTCTCCGGGAACAGTGATTGTTTCTGCTGGTGGTGAGGTTTCTGATATCAAGAAGGTGGTAAGTCCCGTCTTGGTGAACGACAAGAACGCCTCGCTCTATCATATCGACTTCTCGTTCGACGAGCAGCGTCTGGGTGGTTCCGCCTTCGCCCAGAGTTTAGGCAAGGTGGGCGACGACGTACCAACGGTAAAGAACCCCGAGTACTTCACCGATGCCTTCATGGCCATCCAACAACTCATCGAAAAGGGTTGGATTATGGCCGGTCACGACATCTCTGCCGGTGGTCTGATTACCACGCTTCTTGAAATGTGCTTTGCCAACCAGAAAGGCGGCCTGCACATCAACCTGTACGATATCTGCAAGGATGGCGACATCGTAAAAGCGCTCTTCGCAGAGAACCCAGGTGTAGTCATTGAGGTCAGTGATGCGCATAAGCAGGATTTTAAGGACTTCATGGAAGAGCAGGGTGTAGGTTTTGCCAAGATTGGCTATCCTGTCGAGGACAGCCGCGAACTGGTAGTGGTTTATCCTGGAAAATCCAGTGATACAGGAGAATCCTGTTCATTCACTTTCGACATCGATACCCTCCGCGACACTTGGTACAAGACCTCCTACCTCCTCGACCGCAAACAGAGTTTCAACGGCAAGGCCAGGGAGCGCTTCGAGAACTACAAGAAGCAGCCCATCGAGATGAAGTTCCCCAAGGGCTTCACAGGTAAACTCGCCCAATATGGTCTGGATCCTGATCGTCGCAAGCCATCAGGCGTAAAGGCTGCCATCATCCGTGAGAAGGGAACCAATGGTGAGCGTGAGATGGCCTATATGCTCTACCTTGCAGGCTTCGACGTGAAGGATGTGATGATGACCGACCTTATCACGGGTCGCGAGACTTTAGAGGAAGTTAACCTCATTGTCATCTGCGGCGGTTTCTCCAATTCCGACGTTCTCGGTTCTGCCAAGGGCTGGGCTGGTGCCTACCTCTTCAACCCGAAAGCCAAGGAAGCACTCGACAAGTTCTATGCCCGCGAGGATACGCTGTCGTTAGGTATCTGTAACGGTTGTCAGTTGATGGTGGAACTCGGTCTCACAGGAGCCAAGGGTGCCAAGATGCTGCATAACGACTCGCACAAATTCGAGAGTGAGTTCATCTCATTAGCCATCCCGCAGAACAACAGCGTGATGTTCGGCTCACTGAGCGGTTCAAAACTTGGTCTCTGGGTGGCTCACGGAGAGGGCAAATTCCATCTGCCCGAGGCAGAGAGCGCCTATAACGTGATTGCCAAATACAACTTCGCTGGTTATCCCGCCAACCCGAACGGCTCTGACTACAACGTGGCAGGTATCTGCTCTGCCGACGGTCGTCATCTCTGTATGATGCCACACTTAGAGCGTGCATTCTTCCCCTGGCAGAACGCCTGGTATCCTGCTGACCGCAAGGCCGACGAAATCACCCCATGGATTGAGGCCTTCGTCAACGCCCGCAAATGGATTGAGCAACGATGAATATCTATTGGGAATCATTCAAGACCTTCTTTAAGATTGGCATTTTTACTCTTGGCGGTGGATATGCCATGATACCTTTGATTGAGGAGGAGGTGGTCAACAAGAAGCGATGGGTATCTAAGGACGAGATGCTCGACCTGATTGCCATCGCCCAGAGTTGTCCAGGCGTTTTTGCAATTAATATCGCCACCTTCATCGGCTATAAGTTAAAGAAGGAGCGAGGGGCCATCGCCACCACCCTCGGTACAGCCCTGCCCTCCTTCCTCATCATCCTCGCCATCGCCATCTTTTTCAAGCAATTTGAGGATAATCACATTGTGGCGGCCATCTTCCGAGGCATCCGTCCGGCGGTGGTGGCGCTGATTGCCGTGCCGACCTTCCGCTTGGGACAAAGGGCGAAACTCAATCGCTATACCATCTGGATTCCTATTGCCTGTGCGCTCGCGATATGGGCACTTGGTGTGTCGCCTATCTGGGTTATTATCATTGCTGGTCTCGCAGGTTATCTTTACGGAAAGATGGAAGTAAAGGGAAGGTAAGAGGAAGGTAAAGGGAAGGTAAAAGGAAGATAAAGGGAAGTTAAAGGGACATATGATTTTTCTCAGTCTATTTATCACGTTTTTTGAGATCGGGCTCTTTGGGTTCGGTGGGGGCTATGGGATGCTGTCGCTGATCCAGCACGAGACGGTGGAGACGCACCACTGGCTCTCCACGGCAGAGTTTACCGATATCGTCGCCATCTCGCAGATGACACCAGGTCCCATCGGTATCAACAGTGCCACCTACTGCGGTTACACCGCCATCCACAATGCGGGCTACGGCGAGATGATGGCCATCCTCGGTTCGGCCACTGCCACCTTCGCGCTTGTACTCCCCTCGCTCATCCTGATGATTCTGATCAGCAAGATGTTCATGAAGTATATGAACACCCCTCTGGTGCAGTCGGTGTTCAAGGGGCTGCGCCCTGCCGTCGTGGGACTCCTCGCCGCTGCCACCCTGCTGCTCTGTAATAAAGAAAACTTCTCCACGCCGATGGAGAATCCCTGGCAGTTCTTCATCAGTTTTGCCCTGCTCATTGCAACCGCCTTCGGCACAGGCTATCTGAAAATCAACCCTATCCGTATGATCTGTTATGCCGGTCTTGCCGGATTACTTCTCCTTTACTGATATACAGTGACCAGACCCTAATTAATTGGAAAAATACGATTTCAAACCTGCAAAAGTCTGCCTTGAACCTCGGACACGTCTATGCACCCCAGGCAGAAATATGCCCTGAATCTCGGACACGTTTATGCACACCGGGCAGAAATATGCTCTGAATCTCGGACACGTCTATGCATCCTGGGCAGAAATATGCCTTGAATCTCAGGCACGTTTATGCACCCCGGGCAGAAGTATGAACTGAATCTCAGGCACGTCTATGCACCCTGGGCAGAAGTATGAACTGAATTCAGGGCAAGGTTTTTCACTCTTGGGATGGCTTGCCCGAAATCTCAGGCATAAAAACCGAGTTCTGAAAGACTCTATCTGATTCTTGGACAAACTTGAAAAGTCTCACCATAGGCATAGCGATGGCAAAGATTCATATTTCAGGAAAAACTTTTTGTTGACTCGAGAATTATTTGTAATTTTGCAGCATTCGACAAGAATGGTATAATTATGAGACAATTACTGATTATCGTCCTTTCTGTCATCGGAGGCGGGTTCCTTGCGGTGGCATCAGCGGCAACACTACCCTTGATTCAAAATGTGAATGCCTATGAGAGTCTGTCACTCAACGGCGAGTGGAACTACATCGTCGATGTGCAGGAAGAAGGCTATTACGACTATCGCATGAACCCCACCCGCTGGGGATTCTTCCAGAATGCAAAGCCTCAGAAGCCTGAGGATCTTATCGAATACGACTTCGACAAGTCGCCCACGATGAAGATTCCCGGAGACTGGAACACGCAGGATGAACGGTTGTTCTTCTACGAGGGAACGGTTTGGTTCAAGAAGAGTTTCCAGGCTGTGCCGATGAAAGACCTCCGCACGCTACTCTACTTCGGAGCCGTGAACTACGACTGCCACGTCTATGTGAACGGCAAGAAGGCCGGACACCATATTGGCGGTTTTACACCTTTCAACTTCGATATCACCGACCTACTGAAAGAGGGTGAGAATGTGGTGATTGTGAAGGTGGACAACAAGCGCCATGCAGAGGATGTGCCCACCCAGATCTTCGACTGGTGGAACTACGGCGGCATCACCCGCGACGTCAGACTCGTCAAGGTAAAGCCTGTCTATCTTGAAGACTATAGCCTCCAACTCATGAAGGCCGATGCGAAAGCCAAGCAACGCGAGATTGCCTTCACCGCCCGACTGAACAAGGCGGAGGCCGGACACAAGGTTGTTGTCTTCATCCCCGAATTAAAACTCGAACAACAACTCTCCACCGATAGCGAGGGAAAAGTCAGCGGCATCCTAAAGGTCAATGCCAAGAAACTGGCTCTCTGGTCACCAGCGTCGCCAAAACGCTATCGTGTGGATATCTCGCTCGACACCTCGACCGTCAGCGACGAGATTGGCTTCCGTACCATTGAAACCCGCGACAAGCAGATTCTGCTCAACGGCCAGCCCATCTTCCTCAAGGGTATCTCCATCCACAACGAGAAACCCAACGACGGTGGACGCGCCAATAGTGCCGAGGATGCCCGCACACTCCTTGGATGGGCCAAGGAACTGGGCTGTAACTCCGTACGCCTGGCCCACTACCCGCATCATGAGGAGATGGTGCGCGAGGCTGAAAGAATGGGAATCCTGGTGTGGTCGGAAATTCCCGTCTACTGGACCATCGCCTGGAAGAATCCACAGACCTACGAAAACGCCCAGAATCAGTTGCGCGATATGATCAGCCGTGACCACAACCGCGCCAACGTCATCATCTGGAGCATCGCCAACGAGACGCCTCACTCCCCGGAACGAGACACCTTCCTCGGCAACCTCGCGAAGTATGCCCGCAGTCTCGACGATACCCGTCTCATCTCTATGGCCATGGAGGTGACAGGAGCCTCCAACTACGTAAACCGCCTCAATGACAATATGAACCAGTACGTCGATGTGGTCAGTTTCAACCAGTATATTGGCTGGTATCGCGATGTAAACGATGCCCCGAAGATGAAATGGGAGATTCCCTATAACAAACCCGTCATCGTGAGCGAATTCGGTGGAGGAGCCAAATATGGCTACCACGGTGCCAAGAACCAGCGCTGGACGGAGGAGTTCCAGGAAAACCTCTACCGCGAGAACTGTGCGATGCTCGACAGAATCGAAGGACTTGCCGGTACCACGCCCTGGATCCTGAAAGATTTCCGTTCCCCCCGTCGCGTACTCCCCGATGTACAGGATTACTATAACCGCAAGGGCCTGTTCAGCGACAAGGGCGAGAAGAAACTGGCCTTCTACGTGCTCCGCGACTGGTACGCCGGAAAATAGAATCACGAAAGAGAGAAAGAGTCAGGCAACTCGAAGTGCATCCGTTTGCCTGTAACGGGATGGGCGAAGGCAATAGCCTGCGCCTGAAGATAAAGTCGGTCTGACTTGTGACCGTACAGTTCATCACCCACGATAGGACAGCCGAGCCCGTCGGGATGGGCACAATGCATCCTGAGTTGATGCGTCCGCCCCGTATGCGGCCAAAGTGCCAAGAGCGACATATCCCCCCGCGTCAGCACCCGGTATTCCGTGATAGCACGCTTACCGTGCTCATAGTCCACCACCTGACGGGGATGATTGATCGGATCACTGGATAGCGGCAGGTCGATGACACCATGCTCCACCGCAGGCGCCCCCTCCACCAAGGCCAGATACTTCTTCTTGACGGTATGCTCCTCAAACTGTCTCTGCAGATGATGGTAAGCCTCCATCGTCTTTGCCACGAGAAGCAGCCCCGAGGTCCACATGTCGAGCCGATGCACTAATATCGCTCCCTCCCATCTCCGTTGTGCCCAGACGGCCACAGAATAGCGCTCCCTGCGTCCCGGCACACTCAGCATACCGGCAGGCTTGTTGACCACTGCCAAGGCTTCATCTTCATACACAATCTGCACATGAAGGCGCGGAAGTCGGGCCTTCTCTGGGTCGGGATCAACATCGAGGCCCTGCAGCATCCACGTCAGTACTGGCTTGCACTTACCCCGACAAGCGGGATAGAACTCTCCATGATGACGAACCTCACTCTTCGGCGACGACCCCCACCAGAACTCCGCCATGCACACAGGCTTCAGACCGTGCTGATAGGCATACTGCAACAACTTCGGCGCACAGCAGTCGCCTGTACCGCCCGGGGGCAACGGATACTTGCTGCGGATACGAGGCGAAGGGTGATAGTCCTGCCAGATCTCCACCAAATCCCTCACCTGGCCCCGTGCATTCAGCATCCTGTACTGACGGAAGAGCCAGAGTTGCAAGTCCTGCGACATCTGCCTATGCGCCTCCGACTGCATAATCTCCCGTTCCCTGGTTTTGAAATAACCGTCGGGCTGCTGGGCGTCGAACACTGGCGGCACGAAGTAGTCCCAGTCGTTCCGCCCTTCCAGCAGTCCCGAATAGGCTGCCAGGAAAGCAAGACGACTGTCTCCTTCCTGTACCACCATAACCCCGAACATCTTCCCCTCTGTGGGATTGATGCGCTCAATCTCATGCTTCACCTCCTCCGCCGCAAGGATGCACAGCGGGTGGGGCTCATAGCAGAAGGGAAACGTAAACCGCTCCGGCTTGGGCATATCAGAATGCAGCGGATGAAGGCACGACATGGACTAAAGCAGATCAAGGCACTTCTCAACGGGAATACCTTTGTTCCTGTCGGGCGTGTCGCGGTAGCGGTCAATCATGCGGAACACCGTATCCATCGCCGTACGCGTTGACTTCCTCAAGTTCTCACCATTCAGCAGATGACCGATGAGGACAGCAGAAAAGATGTCGCCCGTGCCGTGAAACAGTCCTGGAATCTCGTGATACTCCAGATGGAAGTAGGTATCGTCGTAGTGATTGTAGCCCACGACAGCATTCTGGCCCTCGATCTTACAACTGGTGATGAGCACCGACTTGCAGCCTAACTCACGCAACTTGTCGAGCAACTGCTCCGCCTCCATCCACGAGATACCCTCCATCTTGATGGGTGTATCGGTAAGATAGCATGCCTCCGTATAGTTAGGGAAGGTGAGATGCGCCACGCTGACCATCTCACGGGCCAGTTCCACCTGACGCTCAGTCATACCGTTATACAACCGGCCGCCGTCGCCAAGGATCGGATCCACAAACACCGTCGTGCCCTGCGCCCCCTGTTCGCGGCAGTAGCCCGCCACCAGGCGCGCCTGCTCCTCGCTAAACATCAGACCTGTACAGACGGCATCAAACCCGAAGCCGAGTTCCTTCCATACCGGCAGCGTACCACGGATATAGTCGGTCGTGTCCTGGATGTTAAACTTCCCGTAGTCGAGCGTGTTCGACACAAGCGCCGTGGGCAGGCTGTACGTGGGAATACCTAAGTACGACAGGATCGGCAGCATGGCACCCATGCCCACCTTGCCGTAGCCGACCACATCGTTTATCAACAGTATCTGTTTCATTTCGGCTGCAAAGTTACTGCTTTTTTTTGCAATTACCAAAAAAAACACTACCTTTGCACACAATAATGACAACACCGATACAGGCCCTCCAGCAACAACGGCTCCTGCTCCAGATGGAATACGCCGCCGAAAAGGAAGCCTACCGCCAGCAGACCGAGAAGATGGGCCTGCAGCGGAAGGTGAAGCGCGGCGATGCTTGGTGGCCTGTCAGAATGGGCAAGAGTTACTACAACTCCCTCAACCAACTCGTCGTGGAGATCATCCGCCAGGGCGACGACAACGAGATAGAGCACAACTTCGAATTCGGCAAACCAGTATGCTTCTTTAGCATGACGGGCGAAAAAGCCCGCTGGTTCAACTTCACTGCCACTGTCAGTTACGTCGATGGAGACCGCATGGTAGTGGCAGTGCCCGACAACGGCCACATCATCGACGTACAGGGCGCGGAGAACGTCGGCGTGCAACTTTTCTTCGACGAAACCAGTTACAAGACCATGTTCGAGGCCCTCGACCGCGTCATCCGCGCCAAAGGCCGACTGGGTTACCTGCGCGACCTCTTCTACACCCCGGCCATGAAGGCGGAGACTTTTTCTTTCGCCGCCCTCCACTTCCCCTACCTGAACCCAACGCAGGAGGACGCCGTCAACAAGGTACTGCGAGCGAAGGACGTTGCCATCGTCCACGGCCCACCGGGCACTGGCAAGACCACCACCCTCGTCGAAGCCATCTACGAGACTCTGCGCCGCGAAAACCAGGTACTCGTCTGCGCACAGAGCAACATGGCCGTCGATTGGATATCAGAGAAACTCGTTGATCGTGGCATCAACGTCCTCCGCATCGGCAACCCGACGCGTGTCAACGACAAGATGCTCTCCTTCACCTACGAACGGCGCTTCGAGAGCCACCCCGACTACACCGAACTGTGGGCCATCCGCAAGACCATCCGCGACCTGCGCGCCCACCGCAAGCGCGGCGACGAGAAATACCACCAGAAGATGGAACGCCTGAAGGAGCGCGCCACCGAACTCGAACTCCGCATCAACGCCCAACTCTTCGGCGAGGCCCGCGTCATCGCCAGCACCCTCGTTGGCAGCAGCAGCCATCTGCTCGAAGGCCAGAAATTCGGCACGCTCTTCATCGACGAGGCCGCCCAGGCTCTCGAAGCCGCCTGCTGGATTCCCATCCGCCGCGTGTCACGCGTTATCTTTGCAGGCGACCACTGTCAACTGCCCCCCACCATCAAGAGTTTCGCCGCCCTGAAGGCCGGCCTGGGCAAGACGCTCATGGAGCGCATAGTAGATAATAGACCCGAGACCGTCACCCTCCTGAAGATGCAGTACCGCATGAACGAAGAGATCATGCGCTTCTCCTCCGACTGGTTCTATGGCAATCAGGTTGAGTCAGCCCCAGAAGTCAAATACCGCAGCATCCTCGACCTCGACATCCCCATGACGTGGATTGACACTTCGGAGTTCGATGAGCCGGAAAAAACAGATATCCCAGAGAGCCCGAGGCAGCCACTCTTCCGCGAAGAATTTGTGGGCGAGTCGTTTGGACGCATTAATAAGGCCGAGGCAGAACTGACGCTGCTGGCTCTGGAAAGTTATTTCAAGAAAATCGGTAAGGAACGCATCCTTGAAGAGCGTCTCGATGTGGGTGTCATCTCACCTTATCGAGCCCAAGTGCAGTATCTGCGACGACTTTTTAAGAAACGTGAGTTCTTCAAGCCCTACCGCAGCCTCATCAGTGTCAACACCGTCGACGGATTCCAGGGTCAGGAGCGCGACATCATTCTCATCTCCTTAGTACGCTCCAACAACGAAGGCCAAATCGGTTTCCTGCGCGACCTTCGCCGGATGAACGTGGCCATCACTCGTGCCCGCATGAAGGTGATCATCCTGGGCGATGCCTCGACCCTCACGCGCCACACGTTCTACAAGCGGCTCTACGATTACATCGAAGCGTTATAGGCGTCGCAAGTTTTTGCGAAATTATTTGGTCGTTTCCCAAAGAAATCGTATTTTTGTAGCCGAAATGAATCTACTAACAACAGACGATATGAAAAGGATTCTAATATGGATGTTTGCCGCCATCTTCACTTTCTGCGGCACGACAAGGGTTCAGGCGCAGGTGATGAAAGCCGCCGACCTAGAGAAATACGCTAAGCAGAAGTATGGCGACAAATGGCTCGACGCTGCCGCCAACCTGGCCAAAGGTCTGACACTCGACAAGAATGAGGCACTGACCTACCAACAGGTCATCGAGACGCCTGGCAAGACGAAGGCGCAACTGTACGTGGCCCTGAACTACTGGGTGACTGCCACCTTCAAGGACAAACAAGCCATCACGCTCAACGACAAGGAGGCGGGCTGCATCATCGTCTCGTCGACCATCGATGCCATCGCCGACCATACCGGTACGCTCTTCCGTTACGTGGTGAGCATCACGCCGGTCATCAAACTCGACATCAAGGACGGTAAGGTACGCATCACCTACACCGTGCAGAACTATGATGTGCTGAAAGTAGAGGACGGTGGCTGGCTGGGCGGCCTCGGCAGCGACAAGGATGACCAGAAGCGAAGGAATCAGACCATCTACAGCGACGGCAAGCGACTGAAAGACGACAAGACAGACCATCGCCTCTACGACGAGCAGTGGGAGATTGCAAAACACTATCCCTTCGTGGAGAAAGATGCCCAGAAGCGCACCTGCTCGAAGGCCCTCGTGATGACGCATGCCTACTCGAATGCCATCATCGACAAAGTGGATGAAGCCCTCAAGAACGGCATCACCGGGGCAGATGATGACGACTGGTAAGAAAAATCTTAATCTTTTTGGATGAGCACGACGGCGTAGGCCGAGATGCCCTCCTCGCGGCCAGTGAAGCCGAGGCGCTCCGTGGTTGTGGCCTTGATGGAGATATCATCGGCATCACAGCCGATAACCTCGGCCATGCAGGCCTTCATGGCAGGAATGTGGGGGTTCATCTTAGGCCGTTCGGCACAGATGGTTGCATCGATATTCACTAAGCGATAGCCCTTCGTGCCTATCAGTTCGATGGTCTTTCGGAGGATGATCTTGCTGTCCATACCGTCGGTCTCGGCACTGGTATCGGGGAAGTGGTAGCCGATGTCGCGCATGTTGGCAGCACCGAGCAGGGCATCACACACGGCGTGCAGCAGCACGTCGGCATCGCTATGCCCCAGGAGCCCCTTGGAGTGCTCTAACTTGATGCCGCCCATCCAGAGGTCGCGGCCCTCTACTAACTGATGGACATCATAGCCCATCCCTACTCGTATCTTCATCGTCTAAACAAGTCTTTGATGCCGTCCATATCGAAGGCAAGGGTGAAACGGAGGGTCTGGTCGAGGGGGTTCGAGCGGGCGGTGGAGATGACGTAGCCCACATCGAGCGAGAAGACGCTCATGCGGAAGCCGCCGCCGACGGTGAAGTATTTCAGGTTGCCTTTCGACTCGGCTTGATGGTGGTAGCCTGCACGGAGGGAGAACTGGTCGTGATAGACGTACTCGGCACCGACACTCCACTGGATCTCTTCGAGTTCTTCCTTGAAGCCGCCGGGGGCATCGCCGAAACTCTTGAAGATGCCGCTAATGGCACTGACATCGCTGTACTCACGGCGCACGCGGTCTTGATAGTCGGTGTTCGACTCACCCTCCTCCTGAGCCGGCACAGTAGGCACCAACAGTTTGTTGGCATCGGCAGTAATAGTAAAGCGGTTCCATTCATCGACGGGGATCAGCAACGAAGCACCGAGACGCATATTGGCGGGAATGAACTGGCTCTCATCGTCGCCGTAAAAGGAAATCTTCGAACCGATGTTAGAGAGGTTCAGGCCGAGCGCCAACTGGCACTCGCGACTGCCGAGGTTGAGATATCTGTTATAATACATCGCCAGGTCGGCAGCGAAGGCAGAGGCGGGCTTGGAGTCCTCACTGTAGTCATAGCGCAGGTCGCTATAGATCCAGCGCAGGGCGGCGGCCATGGAGAAGTTTTCGGAAAGCATCAACGAGTAAGCCACGTCGAGCGACATCTCGTAGGGCTTCACCGTCATGTCGGTCTGGCCATAGTCAGTGAACACCTCGCCAAGGGAAAAGTAGCGCAGCGAGCCGGAGATGGCGGAGTAGTCGCCGATACGGTAGTAGCCGGCCACGTAGGCCAGGTCGATGTCGTTCACCAACTGGCGCAGCCACGGGGTGTAGTTCAGCGCAATACCGGCACGGGAGATGCAGAAGGGATACTTGGCGGGGTTCCAGTACTGCGAGTTGACATCAGGCTCAGTGGCGGCACCCACATCGCCCATACCGGCGGCACGGGCATCCGGGGCGATGGTCTGCGAGATGACGGCGTGCTCCACAGGGTTGAACATCGTCACCTTGTCATCGTCCTGAGCCAATGAAGTGAAAAGAGAAAAGTGAAAAGTGAAAAGAATCGCTATCACTCTCAACAGGGTTATCTTCGTTGCTTTCTTCATATTCATATCGGGGGTTTAGTTTGTATTTGTAATCAAGAGTTTCTTGGTCTTCGACGACTGCCCGCTGCCATCGCTGCTGATGGATATCTTAAATAGATAGACACCCGTCTGGAGGCGGCGACCACCATCCATGGAGAGGTTCCAGTCAAAGGTATAGGTGTTGTCGGCAGGCACGCCCGACTCGGTGTAGCGCCACAGTTGCCGCCCCGCCATATCGTAGATATCAAGTTGCACGTTGAGTTCGCTACCGGCACGGTCATGGGTGATGATGAAGGTAGCCCCACCGGTAGAAGGATCACGGACACACTTCACACTGATGCAGTCGGGCGCGATGTCACGAGCCACCTCGAAGTCCAGTTCTGCCGTCGACGAGTTGTTCAGCACATCCCAGGCACGGAAGAGGAGTTTATGACGGCCGTAATCGAGTTGGGGGATGCTGAACCCCAGCGTACCGCTGCGGTAGTCACCAAACTCGTAGTTAAAGTAACTGTTCAGGTTGTAGGTCTTCGTCATGTCACCGTCGATGATTAACTCCAAGTCATGCCCGATACTGCTGCCGGAGGCGTTGATACCATTTTCATCATAGAGTTCCGCTACAAAATAGGGCGAGACGTGTACCTTACT
>JAFWTK010000089.1 GCA_017518935.1 Prevotella sp. | reverse complement strand
TAATGTCCCGTTTGTAGATGAGAACAGCACCGTGGGTAGTGACCGTCCGAAGCAGATTCTGGCGGCAGACCTCTTCAAGTATATCGAGAGTGAGATGCTGGCCTGTGAGAGTGAATTGGCTGACCCCGTTGTAGGATGGAGTGAGAACTACGGTCACGTGAACAAGGCTTGTATGTGGGCTGCACTCAGCCGTCTGTATCTGAATGCCGAGACCTACGTGGGCGAGAACCGTTATACCGACTGCATCACTTATTGTAAGAAGGTGATAGGTGCTGGCTATCAGTTGGAAGAAAACTACGGTGATATGTTCAAGGCCGATAATGACCATTCCAAGGAGATGATCATGCCGTGTCGCTACGAAGGTGAGGAGACCATGACGTGGGGAGGTATGACGGCTCTGCTTTGCTGGGGTTCCTCGGAGTTCCAGGAAGAGACCAACGCCAAAGGTGCCTGGCAGGGAGTACGTGCCAAGTCATCACTCTACAACATCTTCACCCGTGAGAACGAGATGGATAAGGACAGCCGCAGGCAGATGCTCCGCACTGATGCCACGACAAATTTCGAGATTACCAACGAGGCCAACTTTGTGAATAACGGTATTCCCGTAACCAAGTTCTACAATGTCTATAAGGATGGTTCAAAGCCTGCTTCCTCGGAGGCATGGACGGACTTCCCGCTGTTCCGCTTGGGTGAAATTTACCTGAACTTAGCCGAGGCTGTGCTGCGTGGCGGTCAGGGTGCTACGAAGGCCGAGGCTCTTGGCTATCTGAACGACCTGCGCAAACGTGCCTATACGGATAAGTTGGCAGCACCTATCTCTGACAGTGAGTTTACGCTTGACTTTATGCTTGATGAGCGTGGACGTGAGATGTTCTATGAAGCCCAGCGCCGTACAGACCTTGTGCGTTTCGGAAAGTACACGGGTGATGAATACGTCTGGCCGTGGAAGGGTGGCGTGGCAGGAGGAAAGGCTGTCAGCAATTTCTATGCCGTCTATCCCATTCCCTCCGACGATATTGGCTCTAATGAGAATCTGAAACAGAATGAAGGGTATTAAATAATTGAGAATTGATAATTGAAAATTGATAATTATGATTACCAAGAATATAATGAAATCAATCGGTGTCTTCTGTGCTATCTGCGGTTTGGTCGCTTGTGCCGAGGACACCACCGACCCTGTGCTGCAGTTGCGACAGGCGGCTACGCTGAATGCTGTCAGCCCTGCCGACATCACCATCACTAAGGACAACAGCACGGCACAGTTCCCTGAGATTACTTGGGAGAAAGCCAACTATGGCAATGGGGCAGTGGTCAACTATGCTGTGACGCTGACCAATAACAGTAACCAGAAGAGCGTCGTCATCGGTGAGACTGGCGACACGAAACTCTCGTTTACCAATGCTGAGATGAACAAGATTCTGGCCAGCATCGGTGCCTATCCCGGCCAGGCTTACGACTTCACCATATCGCTGAGGTCAACGGCTTTCGACGTGTATCAGAACGAGGCTACGAATACCGTGACGTTCAAGGCTACGCCCTACGACCCGAACGTGGATGATATTGACTGGCCATACGCCTACGTGGCCGTTGGCTATCCAGACTGGGACTATACGACGGCCTATCTAATCGGTGACCCTGACGGCGACGGTGTTTATCAGGGCTGGGTACAGTTTGACGATGCCACGACCTATGCCATCCTCGACGGCAAGGACGTGACGAAAGTGCTGGCACAGGGCGAAGTGGATGATGACGGAAAGGGCTTCGTGGAGGTGAAGATGGAGGCCGACGGAACACTGAGCCAGTCATGGGCTTGCAACACTTGGGGCGTCATCGGTGATGCCACCTCTGGCGGCTGGAGCGACGATACGAAGATGGAATACGACAAGGGTACGCGCCTCTGGACGGTGATTACCTCAATGACCGACAAGGAGTTTAAGTTCCGTGCCAACAGCGACTGGACGATTAACTACGGTGGCGACGGTATGACGGAGAACGGACTGGCTCCGAGCGGTGATAACATCAAAGTACCGAAGGAGAGTGCCTACATCA
Source organism: Prevotella sp. (assembly GCA_017518935.1). Lineage (GTDB taxonomy): Bacteria > Bacteroidota > Bacteroidia > Bacteroidales > Bacteroidaceae > Prevotella. Next base: position 101 of record JAFWTK010000089.1, on the reverse strand, counting down.
TCACGCTCGACCTGACCAATGCTGGACGCTATACCTACGCGATGGAAGAGACAACCATCGAAATGAGCAGCGCCTTCATGACCCTGCCGGGCAGTTATCAG
>JAFWTK010000088.1 GCA_017518935.1 Prevotella sp. | reverse complement strand
GCCAAGGAGTCGTTGGTGAAACCTAACCCGCCAGAACCTTCCTTGCCAGCCTTGGTACGGTCGAAGTTCTTCTGGAACCCTCGCCAACCGGCTGTCAGTCCGTAACTCACGCCAAGGTCATCCTCCAGATGGAACCCCTGACTCACCAGTCCGTCTTCCACCTCAGGTGAAGCGAGACGGCGGAAACCATTGACAATCAGTATCTTTTTCTTGGCCGATGGATTGTAGAGTGCAGACACTACCTCGCTGGGGAAACTCTCGCCGCCGGCATTGACAGCTGCCACGCGGAAGGAATACAGCACGCCGGGTTCCAACTTGACGGTGGCTGACGTAACAGGCGAATTGAGCCACTGACCATTGTCGAAACCGTCATCGTCCTTGGCAGTGTATAAGATATAAGAGGTGGGGGTGGCTGATGACTCTAATGGATCCTCCACTGCAAACCAGTTGATGAGCGCCTCTCCCTGTGTCGTGAGGGTGACGCTGACATTCTCCGGCATAAGGGGCTGTACGACGTAGGGAACACCATGCATGCGGGCCGTATAGCGGAGTATAACCTTATAGATAGAGCGTGCCAGGTCGAAACGGAAGTTGGGATCCTGTGCCATACGCATATCGGCGAAATTCTGGTGCGACAGCGTTTCGAGAATGGCACTCGGCACCTCGGGCACTCGGCATTCGGAATAGTTGCGGTCGTAGAGTTCACGGGTATGCCACTGTCCGTACTTTTTATAGATGTCACGTGGCAGACTGGAAAGGAGTTCGTCGGCAAAGTCACGCGAGGCCAGTCGGGTAAAACCTGCATTGAGGGTGGAGTCGCGGAAGGTGGTCATGCAGATGCTGAGCGTACCCGTGTTCGACTTACCATCTTTAGTATAACCGGCATCGCTGTGGACGGCCAGTGACAGTTCGATGGGCACTTTACGCCCTGTGGTGTCCGGCAGATAGCATGAACCGCCAGAGAGCAGGTTGGTCATCCAGGAACGTGCATTAATGTCATCGCCATAGTCGTCCTGTCCCTCTTTTGTACTGTAGACCTCGTAGGGCATACCCGCCCATTGGGCGAAATAGCGGGAGCCTTCCAGACAACGGGGCATCCCACTGAGTTGTCCGCCACGCTCAATATTACCCATGCCACCTCCGAAGCGTACGGCGTCGGCAGTCACGATACCTTTCGAGGCACTGAGGTTGGAGAGTGTCACACGGTTCTGTTCACTGTTGCCCTCGTCGAAGTCGAAAGTACCTAAATAGACCCAGGTAGAGCCACCCATCTGTTGGTTGACGTGAAACTCCGTCGCCACACCCTGATGCCAGACGGTGTAGCAGGCATCGTCGATGCTGCCTTCCACAGTCTGATAACTGACATAGACGGCATAGCGTCCTGCCTCCGGGATAGTGGGCTGGTAGTTGATCATGCTTTGGCGAGTGGCCAGTGTCGTAGTCGCTGTCATACGTACGGTACCTGCCTCGAAGGGATTCTCGTGATCCACGTAGTTGCCCTGATGCAGGGCGAAGCCGGGCTGTGGGGCATCTTGCCACTGGCCTGTCTGTTCCGCATAACCTGTGGCGATGCTGTCGTTTTCAACAATGACCTCATTTTTCTGCCAGTCGCGCTCACGGGGCGTGAACACTACGGCACCAGCCTTCTCCAACATCGGAATTAGGTAGGGCGTGACGATGGTCTGTGTAAAGAGATCCTCGCTGGTGCCGAAGAGGGGGGGGCGTTGCCATTGCCATTCGTTCTTAGCGATGTTATAGTAAATACCATGACTGGCCCAGACACAGAGATGACGGTTCTCCAATCCCTTGCTGATAGCGTAGGGGCGCGAGGCGTTGGCCACCCAGGGCTTACCTTGATAGTCGATGTTGCCCCAGGTACGGGTGGGGTCGGGTTGCTCCCTACGGTAGTTGGCCACGAGGTCGCGGATATCCCAGCCGCCTGTCTCAATGCGCAGGGACCAGTCTTGCAGACTATCTGGCAGCAGACGCTTGATGTCGACGTATGTGTTGCGGACGGCCTCAGGGGTGAACATCTGTTCGCTGAATGCCGCATTAGCAACGACTTTCACCGTTTGGTTCGAGTCGTTGATGACAATCTTATCAAACCTGATTGTGTTGCGGATTTGCTGACCTGTTACTGTATAGTTGGCAAAATAGGTGGTCAGCGATCTTTCCAGTGGACTTGGCTGGGGCTTTTTAGCCTTTTGAACCTTCTGGACTTTCTTCTTGGTCTTTCTCTTTTGTGCTGGCGAGGTGGAATAGGCGAGGGGTGACAGATGAATCGTGAAGAGGATCAGCAACATCTTCACCCACCACATCGGGCAACGAGTCTGTTTCTTCACCTTATACATCTCCTATTGTAAAGTTATTCGGGATCTTCCCTCGGAAGTCCTTGAAGTAGAGTTTAATGTTACGCATATCGTTTTCTACATCCCCAGATGGGATAATGGTCTTGGTACACTGAATGAGGCGCTTCTCATAGTCAATGCCATAGAGTAGGATGGGGAGTTCCGCCTTGAGGGCAATGAAATAAAAGCCTTTCTTCCAGTCGGGGTTTGGACTGCGGGTGCCCTCCGGCGTGATGCAGAGGTGGTAGATTCTTTCCGCCTTGGCGCTTTCAGCGATGGCATCTGTCATACTGGTTTTCTTCTGACGGTGTACGGGAATGCCGCCTAATTTCCGGAAGATGGGACCCAAGGGCCAGAAGAACCACTCCTTCTTCATCATGAAATTACACTCCATCCCCTCAGCCCTGCTATATAAGAGTCCGAGGATGAAGTCCCAGTTGCTGGTGTGGGGTGCCAGACAGATAATGAATTTATCGGGATGGGCTTCCGTGATGTTCAGCGTCCATCCCCATTTCTTATACAAAAGCCATTTACAGAAAGCCTTGACCATCTTATCCGTTCATTTGGTCAATGATGTCGTTGACTTGTGCACTGAATTTCTCCCGTAGGTCCTTGAAATAGTCACTGGCCTTCATGCCAGGCTCGGGGTGGGAGATACGACATACATACTCGTCTTCCAACTTCACGATGGAGAAGAGTAGGGCGTTCGCACTCTGCTGCTGCGCTTCTGCGCCATAGAGTGATAATGCAATTGCCTCAGCGAAAAGATCTTCACAGATCAGATGAATAGCCTTTTTCAATGACCTCTTGTTTGCCATAAATTTGTTCCTCCTTTTTAATCTTTAGTTGATTTGTATCTTGATGATTTGCTATATTGAGTAAGTAAAGATAGAAAATATTCTTTGAAATTCAAAGGATTACATCACAAAAAAATATTAAAAAGGTGATTTTAGTATGTTTTTTGTCGTATTATTGGCGGAAAATGACTAATTTTGCGCGCAAATTACGAATAAGTGTCACACATTTAAAGAAAAACAGATTATGAAAAAAAGTGCATTGCAGATTGCGAGAGCCGCTTATCAGCCCAAGTTGCCGAAGGCTCTGCAGGGTGCAGTAAAAATCAAGGAAGGTCAGCCCACCCAGAGTGTAGGCGACCAGGAAGAAATCAAGAAGTTGTTCCCCAACACCTACGGTATGCCTATCGTAGAGTTCGTGCCTGCTACTGAGGCCAACACGAAGAAGATGAACGTAGGTATCATCCTCTCCGGCGGTCAGGCTCCTGGCGGTCACAACGTGATTACCGGTCTTTTTGACCAGATTAAGAAACTGAATCCCGAGAACCGTCTTTTCGGTTTTATCCTCGGTCCTGGTGGTCTGGTAGATCACAACTACATGGAACTCACGCCTGAGATTATCGACGAGTATCGTAACACGGGTGGCTTCGATATGATTGGTTCTGGTCGTACGAAGTTGGAGAAGGTGGACCAGTTTGAGAAGGGTCTGGAGATTATCCGTGAACTCGACATCAAGGCCATCGTGATTATCGGTGGTGACGACTCCAATACCAATGCCTGTGTGCTGGCCGAGTACTATGCAGCCAAGAACTACGGCGTACAGGTGATCGGTTGTCCGAAGACCATCGACGGTGACCTGAAGAACGAGCAGATTGAGACCTCCTTCGGCTTCGATACCGCTTGTAAAGTTTACTCTGAACTCATCGGTAACATCGAGCGCGATTGTAATTCATCCCGTAAGTACTGGCACTTCATCAAGGTGATGGGTCGCTCGGCTTCTCACATTGCTTTGGAGTGCGCACTCCAGACACAGCCGAACATATGTCTCGTCTCTGAGGAGATTGAGGCCAAGGCCATGAGTCTCGACGATATCGTTGATTATATCGCTGATGCCGTTTGCGCACGTGCTGCCGATGGTAACAACTTCGGATCAGTTGTGATTCCTGAGGGTGTTATTGAGTTCATCCCCGCCATCAAGAAACTGATTGCCCAACTCAACGATGTACTGGCAATGCCTGAGGCAAAGGATATCAGCCGAGACGAGCAGGTAGACTTCGTGAAGGCTCATCTGACCGCAGAGAACCTGGCCGTATTCAACAGCCTGCCTGTGGGTGTGGCCCGTCAGTTGGCCCTCGACCGTGATCCTCACGGCAATGTACAGGTATCGCTCATCGAGACTGAGAAACTGCTCTCCACGATGGTGGCCCAGAAACTTGAGAAGATGAAGAAGGCAGGCAAGTATACAGGTAAGTTCTCCGCTATGCACCACTTCTTCGGTTACGAGGGACGCTGTGCTGCGCCTTCTAACTTCGATGTAGACTATTGCTATGCCCTCGGCACCTCAGCCGCCCAGTTGATTGCCAATGGCAAGACTGGTTACATGGCTGTCGTGAAGAACACGACCGCTCCTGCTGAGCAGTGGATTGCCGGTGGTGTGCCCATCACGATGATGATGAACATGGAGAAGCGTGCCGGTGAGATGAAGCCCGTGATCCGCAAGGCTCTCGTGGAACTCGACGGTGCTCCCTTCAAGGAGTTTGCCGCTCATCGTGAGGAGTGGGCTCGCAAGACTTGTTACGTCTATCCTGGTCCTATCCAGTACTGGGGACCCACAGAGGTCTGTGACCAGCCCACCAAGACGCTTGTCTTGGAACAAGCCAAGTAAATGTCGAAGAAACGTGTAGTACGCCGTAAAGGCATCGGTACCACTCATACGTATCACGGCCCCGGGCGCAGGAAGCGTCCTGGAGTCGTGATACGGCTTTTACAGAAGGTTCCTTCATGGGGATGGTGGATCGGCGGCGCAGCCATCGTGGCAGGCTATGTCTGGTTCTTCTACTATTTCTTCGTCTCCCCCTTTGGCTTCCGTTGGCGCGCCCTCTATGGCGACGTGTCCTATCCCGAGGGCTTTGAGATTCATGGTATCGATATCTCCCACCACCAGGGACGTATCGACTGGGACAAACTAAAGGACGAGGGCATGATCAACAAGTGTCCCATCCGTTTCGTCATGATCAAGGCGACGGAGGGTGCTACCCAGACCGATGAGAATTTTCGTGAGAACTTCTATCAGGCCCGTGAGAACGGTTTTACTCGTGGAGCCTACCATTTTTACAGCGTCCATTCGCCGGCAGAAGAACAGGCCTATAACTTCCTGAAGGTGGTGAAACTGGAGAATGGCGACCTGCCCCCTGTACTCGACGTGGAGCACAAACCTAAGAATCAGACCGATGATGAGTTCAAGGCCAGTGTGCTGGAGTGGCTCGACATCGTGGAAAAACACTATCAGGTGAAACCGATTGTCTACACCTATTTTAAATTCAAGACGCGCTATTTGAGCGATTCCATCTTCAACCAGTATCCCTACTGGATTGCCCACTATTATGTGGACTCCTTGGAGTACAAAGGTCCTTGGAAGTTTTGGCAGCACACCGACGCAGGCCGTCTGCCTGGCATCAAGGGTAATGTGGACTTCAATATCTACAATGGTTCTTACTACGACCTCCGCCAGATGACCATCGGTTCCCAAGAGACCATCGGCGAGAAAGCCTATGCCAATTGATAAGGCTGGGTTGTCTGGCAATAAGGGCTGGTTATTGTCAAATAAGGCAGGGTTTTCATTGCTTAAGGGCCTTGCACACATTTCGTCCCCTTGTACCTCTCGGGTCGTCCGCTTCAAGGGGACTGCCAGAGAGGTTCAAGGGGACTCGAAAGAGGTCCTACTTCTCCATGATGATGTTTGCTATCTTCACGACATCAGCAATATTCACCACGCCATCCTTATTCACATCAGCAGCCTTCTCATTAAACTTTCCCGTTGAAGTCGGCTTGCTCATCATGTGATTCACAATATCCACGATGTCCTTGGCATCTACCTCTTCATCATCATTGGCATCACCCTCCATGACAGGCGGTTCAAGGACAGTAATCGGAAAAGACATCTCTGCGTATGTACTTCCCGTTCCATCAGACTTCGACAATTTCACATTCTTAAAGTAACCCGTCAGACTGCCGCTTGTCAGGTCTTCGTTTGCCGTCACCTTGATGGTTACGATACCTCCACTTGTGCCAACGATGGGGTTAGCCTTCATGGCTGCAGCGATGAACCGGAAACTGCCGTCCTTTTGCTTGGCCATAGACAGCACAGTTGTCTCAGGTATTCTTGTCTCGTCCTTACTATATTCAGAAACCGTCAACCCCTCTGGCAGATAGAGGTCAAACTGGAAGGCGGCATACGTCACTTCATTTTCAAGCGTGATGCTCAGTTCCTTTGTCTCTCCAGCAGAGATGACAAAATCGCTGATTGTCATCTTGTCTTCTGCTGACACTTGGTTTACAAGTGCCAGCAGAAAGACGATTGCTGATATGATGCGCTTATTCATAACTCTCATGATTACTTAATGACTACCTTCTTATTATTTATAATGTAGACGCCCTTCGGCAGACGGCTGCTGTCTGAATTTACTTTACGGCCCGAGAGGTCAAAGATCTCTTCAGCCTGCTCATATCTGATGCTGCCAATGCCTGTCACTTCACCATCGCCACTTGCGAAATAGACCTTAGATTTCTGTGGCGTGACAAAAACGATGTTACTGATCTGAATATGACCGTCCTGTGAGAACGAGAGTCTTACCAAATCATTCTCGCAATTTGTCAGCGTGCTGTTGTCCATTGATACGCTAATCACCCTGTATGTGTTTTGGCCGTTCTTAAGGAAGTACAATTTGTGGTTCCCTGCATTGCCATTCAGACGGGCTTCCGTGAGTTCCATGCCGTCAGCAACTTCCACATCAAACTGGAAAGCCGTAAATCTGCCTGCATCATTGATTCCAAGTAGGCTTCCGTCAGCAGTAGCCGTCACAATAGCCTGTTCTTCCATATTGCCTGATGCCCTTGTCCTGCTTCCGGCAGAATTGTCCCGATTCAGAATGATATTGATGGCTATCATCACATCAAAGATATCAATCTCACCGTCTCCATTCATATCAGCGGCAGAGAATATAATGTCCGGCATAGAATTGTCTAAGATGTAGTCAACCATTGTCACGACATCAGCCACATCCACAAATCCGTCTCCATCAGCATCACCTTGCTTGACGTTCAATACGGTCAGCACGCTGTTCACATCCTTAGGATATATCTTTTCTTTTGTAGTTGTAGTCAACACGATATTATTAATACTTATGTTGTAGTCGCCACCTTCAATATCATTTTCTGCTGACAGCATGAGATTTACCAACTCTCCCTCGTTGCCGTTGAATGGGGCCTTTTGGAGGGAAACAGCAATCACCCTGTAACTGCCATCTGCCTGCTTGCTAAAATCAACCGTGTGGCTGTCACTACTTCTCTTTCCAAGTTGAACATCCGTCAACGTGACACCCTGAGGTATTTCTACATCAAACTGGAAAGCGGTAATCTCCTCTTCGTTCTCCATAGAGACTGGAAGTTTGATTTTTCCACCCTTGCAGATGGTCTGGTCATTCAATGTCAAGCCAGGCATCTCTATGATTTCCTTGAAATCCTTCCAATAATCTGCTACCTCATAGGCAGATTTGGATCCATAAGGAACATAAAGAGTGGCGTTGATTCGGTTTGTAAAAGTTGTAGCGTCTATTGATATGGGGTTATTAACTAGAACTGTTACAGTTGACAAAGAATTACAACCAGAAAATGCTCCAGTACCAATAGCATTTACACCATTATGTATTAATACAGATTGTATGCAAGAACACCCGCGAAATGTATAATTACTTATTTCTGTGATGCTATTAGGAATAATCAGGTTTTTTATTATTTTCCCGTTAAGGTATAAATTACCACCGTTATTAGGTGCTGAATAGGAGTCTGCAAATGATATATTACACCAGGCTTTTAAATCAGAAATATAGACATCACTTACCGTTCCTCCCTCATCAAAAGCACCTTTCTCGATATATGTAATAGTTGGAGGAATTGTAATTGTTTCCATGTCATCTTCATCTTCGAAAGCATATTGAGCGATACCAATTACTTTGTATCCATAGATTGATGATGGTATTATGAAATCTCCATCATCTTCATCACTATAAGCTAAATAGACCTCACATATTTTGTCATTTACACTAATAACCCGATATGTGATACTACCATATGAATATCCCTCTACAAATGTCTGTCCATCTGTTAATTCTGGATATTCAAATTTTACTTCAATAATTGAATTTGATGTAATTGCTTCAGTTGTATACTGATTGTTTGCAATATTGGTAGTTACATCAACGTCGTTCACCTTCACACTTTTCAATCCATTTGCATTTTCTGCGTTGAAAGATAAAGTTGCACTATTTCCTTCAAGTATATAGAATGGGGAAACTTTATTACGGATAGAAACACCATCATAATGAACAGTTCCTAATCCATCAACCTGAATAGTCAAAGTTAATACTTCTGGAGTATTGCCATCATCTACAATCTCTTTGAAATATCTGCTCCATCCTGTAATCGCTTGATATTTACTTTTCGTTCCCACTGGTACTTGTAATCTGGCATTAGATGATATACCAACAAAAGCGATATCGTTTATATTGGTGGGGTCCTCATTTTCCGAGACCACAAGAAGCAAATTGCTACAGTTATTAAATGCGGCACTTCCGATGGAAGAAACGCTTCGAGGTATATTAACAGATGTAAGGCTAGTACACCCTATAAACGCATTATTTCCTATAGAAGTTACATTATTGGAAAGAACAATTGATTCAAGGTTTTTGCAGCCATAAAATTGTTGATAGCCAACTGTTGTTCCTTCAATCGTTGCAGATTCTAATCCTGTGCAACCATAAAAGACCGAACCACCTACTGAAGTAACACTTCTCGGTATAACTATTGACGATAAACTGGTACAGTTTTGAAAAGCCAGCCCACCAATTGAAGTAATTGTATTCGGCAAATCAATGGAAGTAAGTGCCGAACAGCCCTCAAAAGTAGAAACACCAATTGATTTTATATTGGAGAGTGTAACAGACTGAAGGCTATTACAGCCATAAAAGGCTTTTTCCCCAATTGATGCTGGACCATTAATTATAACAGATTTAAAATTGCATCCCTGAAAAGCAAATGCTCCAATAGATTGTACGCTATTGGGTATTTCTATTGATGACAAATTATTGCAGCCAGAGAATGAAGATGCTCCAATAGATTGTACGCTATTGGGTATTTCTATTGAAGAAAGACTACTGCAACCTAAAAACGCAGAAGTCCCAATTGAAACAACTCCATTAGGAATTATAGAATTCTCACATCCTGCAACTAAAGTTTTAGTGGATTTTTCTATTATAGATTTACTTCCTGCTGGTGACTCATAAGTTTCATTATTACTATCAATATTTATCATTGTAAGATTCAGACAGCCAGAAAATGGAGTCCCAGCAATGTTATTAACACTTGCAGGAATTGTTATTGAAGTAAGTTCACTGCATCCTGAGAAAGCACCAGCCCATAAACTTGTTACACCATTGGGTATAACTAAATCTTTTATTTCGGTATTATTATCACTATAAAGGTGATGAGCCCGATTTAAAGGGTTATCATAGCAGACTAAATTGCACCAAGAAATAATATCTTCAACAATTACTTTTGTAAGGTTATTACAACCTTCAAAAGCTCTAGAGCCAATTGATTCAACTTTTCCCGGAATGTTAATTGACGTTAGACTTGAACATTCTTTAAAGGCTTGGTTGCTTATACTTGTTACGTTTTGAGGAATCTCAATAGAAGTAAGACTATAACATTTTTCAAATTCTTCACTTCCAATTGATGTCAACCCTGTGAAAAACTTCAATTCATCAAAAGACGTAATAGATTTCTTTCTGAATATGGTGCCTAAACTTGTTACTGCAGCCGCTTCGTCCTCACTAAGTTCGCCATCACCATCCATATCCCAATAGGATATACAAATTGTTTTCACTGATGAATCAGCAAACATAATTGGTGATTCTTTTATGGATTTAAATTCTTTCCATACATCAGCATTTGCGTACTTTTCAACGGTACCTTTGGGAACGTATAGAATGCAATTCGCTGCATTACTAAAAGTACCAGACGAGATTGTTATTGGCTCATCCCAATGTACTATAACTTTTGTAAGGTTATCGCATCCTTCATAACTGCCATATCCGTAATTATTATGATTGATTTGAGCACCACCAAAGGCTTTAGAACCAATTATCTTGACGCTGGCCGGAATCTCAAGTGTTGTAAGAGATTTGCAGGCAAGAAAAGCATTCTCTCCAATCGTTTGAATTCCTTCTTTTAAGTTTATGGTTTTCAAATTATGACAACAAGCAAACGCATAACCGTCAATTGTGGCAATAGAACCAGGAATTGTTACTTCTGTCAATCCATAACATCCATAAAAAGCATTGTAGTCAATGTATCTAATAGAACTTGGAATAGTTACCCCGGTAATACCTTCACATTTACAAAAAGCTTTATAGCCAATTTCTGTTACAGAATACGCTTGATCTTTAAGAAAAGAAGGTATTATAAACGGACCTTGATAATCCGTAGAAATACCGGCTCCGATTTCTGTGGGGTTGGAAGATGAAGTCCGTTTTGTTGAATTCCAAGCAATGCCTATAGCACATCTATAAGCCTCTGGAAGAGCAGTAAAAGCAGTACTTACGCCATTTGTTGTCGT
>JAFWTK010000087.1 GCA_017518935.1 Prevotella sp. | reverse complement strand
TCGCCGAGGTACTCGACGATGTGGCGGACGGCCTGGGGCGAGAAGAACTTGGCATTCTTGCTCTGGTAGCAGCCGGCGAGGGCGTCCACCAGCGGCGGACAACGCTTGATCCACTGCGCGAGGTGGTTGGTGGCCACGTGCGGGTCGCTGTCGGGGAAATACAACTGAGCCAGTTCGCTCTTGGGGTAACTCTTGATCGTCATAACTGTCTTGTTTTCAGTGCGTAAACATTATACTTTCAGTGCCTAAACATCATACTTCCGGCGCCTAAGCGCCATACTTCCAGGGGCCGTCGCCGACCGATTATGAAGGATATGAAGGATAGAAACCAAACTTTTATATAAAGGAAAACATTTAGTGGCGGACTAAATAATTTCCTATAAGGGAAAGTTGCAAAAACCTCCTTCATATCCTTCATACGCCATCGGTTCATCGGCCCGCCGCCCCGTGGTCAGAACGGCAGTTCGCCCTCCTGCGGCTCGCTCGGTTCGCCCTCCCGCGTGTCGGTCATGGCCAGCGTCGCCTGTATCTGGTCGAGCGGTATCTGATACACCTCGAAGAAGTTGCCCTGCATGGTGTGCACCTTCCTGAAGCCGAGGCTCGTCATGATGATGCCCACCTTGCGCGTGGAGAGTCCGCGACCCACCACGCCGCCGTTCAGAAACTGGCAGATCATGCCCGAATTCATCAGCGTCACCTTTTCGCCCGCCGAGGGACGGCGCAGCCGCGAGCGTATCAGTTGCTCCTCGTCGCTCTCTATGCGGAAGGCCTCGTTCTGCCGCTCCACGCGCCGCTGCTCGTCGGGGTCGAACCAGTAGCGGAAGCCCTGCCGCAGTTCGTCGCGCAACTGGGCGTAGAGTTGGTCGTAGTCGAGGCCCCACGTGCGGGGGTCGTCGATGTGGTCCACCTTATGGCAGAGCCAGCGCCGGTTGCCCGTCTCGTCGCTGAGGAACCGCTCCTGGTTGCCCGAGCCGCAGAAGGAGGCCAGTCGGTGCTTCTCCTCGCGGAAGCGGGCGTAGGGCCGTCGCTCCTTCACCTTCTCGCTGGTGGCCAGCGCCTTCAGTTCCGAGATGTCGCGGGGCGACTGCAGGTCGATCTCCTCTATCTCCACCAGACAGTTCTCGGCCAGTGCCAGGTGGTCGTCCTTCGACGAGAACGAGTTGTGGGCGTTCTCCCAGAAGTACATGCGCAACTGCGGGGGCAGCAGGTGGCGGAAGAAGGTGGTCTTGTAGATGCCCTGGGCGCCGATAAGTACAAAAATCTCGTGGTTCGACGAGAGGTCGCTCATCCACGTGGCCACCGCCGCCACCAGCCACTTGTGCAGCGTCCACTCGAAGTACTGCGGCTCCTGGGCCGAGACGTGGCTGCACAGTTCCTTCACGCGGTCGCGACTGTCCCACGCGGGCAGTGCCTCGACGTACTCGCGCACGGGGTGGGACAGCCGCGAGAAGTCGGAGTTGAGCACGTCGCGCACGTCTTGTTTCAGCACGCGCTTGCCCGTGTCTGCCGCTATCTGTCCGCGAATGGAGCACAGCACCCGCTCGTCGAGTTGCAGCCAATCGGCTGTGTTCTTGATCATGAACATCGTTTGGTCCGTCACGAGGTTATACACCACTTCGACGCGCTGGCTGAGCCACTGGCGAATCTCGGGCAGGGTGATCATCGACGTCTCCTTCTGCTTGCGCCCCTGCCGGTTGAGGCGCCATGTGCCGTGCTCCTGCGTCTTCTTGTAGCAACTGCGGATGGTGGCCTCGCGCTGCTTCGTGTCGTAGTCGCTCCACTCCTGCGCCGCCCACGTCAGGAGTTCGTCCTGGTCGGCGCCGTAGCGGTTGAAGAGGAACGCCGCGTGCATCACGTAGTCGTGGTGGTGGCCGCTCTGATAGGCCATCTGCCGCCGTGCCAGCGTCTGCTCCACGCGGGGCCAAGCCTCGTCCACCGCCACGGCGTGGGTGCCTGCCGCATACTCCTTGCGCGGCTTGCCTTTCTCGCCCCGTCCGTCGAAGTTGGCCTCCAGTATCTCTTCGTCGGTGATGACGAATGCCTCGGCCTCCCAGTTCACGTACACCTCGTCGTCGTGCGCCATCCCGCTCAGCCGCGAGTAGTCGGTACACTGCGTGTCGTAATCGTGGCCCGTTAACTCGGCAAAGTACGTGTTGCCCTTCAGGAACGCCGCCCGCCACGAGGTGGCTGTCAGAGGCCCCTCATCCCTGACGTAGCGGTAGATGATGCGCAGCCCGTCGCCGCTGATCGTCCGATACACCATCAGCGCATGCGGGTCAGCCGTCGCTTTCTCAAAGGAATCGTTCAGTGCTTGGTCATTTCTCTCACCTCTCACCTCTTGCCCCTCACCACTGACGTGGTCAATATCGCACAGCGCCAGTCCCGTAAATCCCAGTACGTTCGCTGCCCCGCGCCCGTTGCCGTCGAACAGCACGCCCACCGAGAATGCCGGCACCAGTTTCTTCTTCACCTCCTCGTCGGCCTTCTCCTTGCCCAGCACCGAGGCCATCCTGCGGTAGTTCTCCGTCTTTGCCGTCACGCCGTTGTCGTAGCGTATCAGCCTTACCACCTCCTCCAGTCCCACCGCCTTGCTCGGCACGCTCGTCAGGCACTGGAACAAACTCAGTTTCTGTTGAATCATAGATACAATATTTAGTTGATGCTGCGAAGTTACGAAAAAGAAAAAACTCCGACAAAAATTGTCGGAGTGGTGGGATCATTTTTGGAACAAGTGGAACTATTTTTGGAGTTGGAGTTCCACTTTTTGGAACTCATTTAGCAGTTCCTGACCCAAAATGGCATATTGTGACGATGCGCCGCTCCTTACCCAGCCGTCTGGCGTTCCTGCCAGTCTGCCGCTGCGAATGGGCTTGCACACCGCATCATAGTTGCACTCATACGCGGGCTTTTTCTGCCAGGGCCATTCCTCCACCTCGCGCACGAACTGACTGATGCTGCCCGTATAGCCCTTCATCTGATAGACGCGATACACCACGGCCCACGCCGTACTGGCCCACCAGTAGCCCTGCACCACCGTCTGCTCTACGGCCCTTGCCATCGCCTGGATCATGGGGACAGAATTCACCTCGTGACTCATCAGTTCCTTCATGTCTTCCTGAATCAAGTCAAGGATGACGCAAAGTTCCAGCAGGGCAGGCTTCTGTCCTTCTGAAAACTTGTCATAGTTGTTGAAGACATATTTACCATATTTGTTGTAGTTGATGCATAGCATCCCTTCATTGCGTATGGCATAGCCCATCAACTTGGTGTATGCCTTTTTGTATTCCTCGGTGTCCCGGAAGTCACAATCCAAATGGGCCGTATGATAGTCATAATCCACTATCTTCATCATCTTATTCGTAGGCGAGTCCTCAAAGCGCATGATACCCTTATCCAAATACGTCTTCAACATCTGTTCCTGCTTTGCCAGAAACATCTCCATCGTGACCTCTGCATGTCTTTTCTTCCATTTGGCATAATTTTCCTTCACATCGTCATAGTTACCCTCTTTGATGCGTCTGCAAATGTATTTGCCGAAGAGTTCCGGCTTTGAATTATCCAACACCTTGCGTATCTCCACCACATACTGCACCATCTGAACGATATGGTCTCTGATGGCACAGAAAAACTCGAGGGGCGTCTTGTCCAGGAATGGGCCAAACAAGTTTTCCAGCAGTTCCCTCATGGTGATGTCGCCAAATCCCTCCATGTCCCGCTTGAATTTCGGGCTCATGATCTTATCAACGTCCATCTGTTCGATGTTGATATCTGGTATTTCATGACACACATGGTTTTTCAGATCAATGAGGAACTGCTTCAACTGTCCTACGATAGTGGTGATGGTTACAAAGAAACTCAGTGCAAACGGGATATGGATAGCCCCTTCATCCTCGAGAAGGTGATCATAGACAAACATCCCGTCGCAAAACTTCTTGATTTTACAAGAGAAGTTCATAATTGTTGATTATTTGTTTTTTTAGTTGGTTGTTATTCATTAAAAAAAATTGTTTCTCATACTTACCCCTTGGAAAAGAAAAAAGAACGCGGGGCAGTGGTCAACAACACAGGGGCTAGCCTTCCCCTTTTTTACATGCGAAAACCACTGACACCCACGTATTATTACGTGAGTCAGTGGCCATTCGTCGCATGTATTTTACATTAATAACTTTACTTACCGGCTAGAGTTCGTGTTGTTCGAACGACTTGGCTCCTTTTTCCAATAAGATTTGGTGGCAAAGATAGTACAAATCCAGCAAAATACCAAATAAATTGGCATTAATTTGCATTTCCGATATGCACTCCCACCTTCGACGGAGTCAAAGACAGTGAAATCTTCGACATCCACAATTAATATATATTTAATTAAGGACTCATAATTCTTTCTTCGTTTATATGGTTCGACATTTCGTTTTTATTTTATCTTCTTAAATCGTGCAAATTCTTTGTTTGAGGGTTCGACATGCTCATACTATTTCTCGATCTTAGTTCATACCCATGTACCTGTCCCCGTGACTATCGGAGGTTGCTTGATTTCATCGTCAGTGTCCTTATTCTTGGATCAAATTGAGTGTAAACTCCAACTGAGTATCAATCCCTGCCATGAAATCTTTCACAGTCTGTGCAACTTCGTAATGTGGGGGAACTCCACGCCCTTCCAACGGGAAACCGTCAGGTGATTGAAGGGGTTCACGCAATGGGATTCGGAAATAAAGACCCGATTGCGAGTGAAATAGCTCTGGACCATTACCTGTGTCGCCAGCCGTGGGTTGCCCAATAAGCGTGACCTCGCAACTTTCCCAAAGGTCGATGGCAAAACTTTCAGCAGCAGAGAAGGTGGGCGTGTCAATTAGCAGAAAAACCTTTCCATGATAGGCATCGTTGCGAGGTTTAATGGTTCTGCTATACAGGCAATGGGTCTTTTCTTTTTTGAGCAAATATTCGCAAAGCCTGAATCCGTTCTCACTATTGCCGCCGCCATTCTTGCGTATATCGACAATCAGATAAGGGAGTGACTTGATGGACTGATAAAGACTGTCGAACACCTCAACTACTCCGTTTCCCATGGTGTAAATAGCAATATAGCCGATGGAGTCATGCAGAATCTTCTCTTCACAAATGTTGGGGTTAGGATAGCCTTTAGCATGGAGAGGCAGTGGCAGTGATATTGTGTCATTGCTACGAACGACAGTAACATGCAGTAAAGTGTCAGTATAGCTTAAAAAAGCCGATGAAGCCGTTCTCAATGCTCTTTGGGCAGCGGTGGAGCCTCCATGATATCGTATGTTTTCATCCATCCATGTGGGAACAGTCTTTCCATTGATAGCAACAATTTCGTCCTTGTCACGGAATCCATATCCACGGATATAATCGCCAGGATTGTTCAGAAAGAGACGACTTTCGATATAGAGAGGCTCCGCTCCACCAAAATGCTGACCGCTGAAATATGTGTTCACGTGCCCGCAATGCAAATCTGCAAAATACTCCAGAAGCATCATGCCATAGTCGTCAGTGGTCTGGACTGAGTTGCGCAGACGGGCAGAATAGACATCATAGAGCGAGTCCATCGAAATGCCTTTCTGGCGGTAGAGCGAATACTTCTCATCCACTATCTGGTGTATGCCGTCGAAATCGGCCATCATAGAATCGCGGTCATGTGGAAGTTGGGAGAAACTAATGTAATCTATTGACCTGCCGTTATCGTTGTGGCAAGCCGTGAATAGGAACGTCGCTGGCAGCATGGCCAGCAGGAGCAGGAATCGTCTGTAGTGTTTCATTTTGTTCATTATTTTTCAGTTTTGTTTGGCAAAGTTACGGAAAACGGCACAAAAAAGCCCTCGGCAAAGCCCGGAAATCGGGTGCCGAGGGTGAAAGTCTTAAACTACTTAAAGAAAGTGGTGCTATTTTTTCGCTTCGAACGTGATATCCTTGCGGATGGTGCTCAGGTAATTGGGCGTGACGCAGAGAAACGAGGCGAGGTCCTGCAAGGCAAGGTGATGCACGATGCCGGGACAACGACGTAGCAGCAACTCGTAGCGCTCGCGGGCCGTGGCGCGGTGGAGGTCGAGGTAGCAGGCGCGGTGCTGTCTGAGGATGAGTTCGCCGACAACACTGCGCAGTTCCATCGTCTGCATGTTCTGACGAAACATCTGCAGCATCTGTTCGCCCGTGACACGGAGCACACGGCTGGGCAGCATCGCCTCGATAGTGGTCTGGGCCGGACGCCCGTCGAGGCAGTTGGGATAGTCGCCCGCAAACTCGCCCGCGAACGAAAACCACGTGATATGTTCCCTGTCGTCGCTGATGCCGTGCGTCACATACTTGAAGCAACCATCCGTCACGTAGCCAAACCAACGCGACGGGTCGCCCTCGCGCTCCATCTGATCACCCTTGCGGTAAGACACCGCCTCACCCTCACGCTCGCAAAACTCACGCAGCACCTGAAGGTCAATA
>JAFWTK010000086.1 GCA_017518935.1 Prevotella sp. | reverse complement strand
GTGTTCAACTTACGGTTGACAAGTTCAGAGAATTCTTCCTGGGTATATTCCACCGTCCAACGGTAGAAGCCAAGCGTTTCCTGATCGAAGTCGTTGAGTACCTGCGAGAGTACATGCGCATCATGGGTGTCGCAATAGGGGTCGTGGAAGGAAACGAGATAAGGCTTTGGCGTGTCCTCCCAGCAATACTGGAACTCCTCCGTCTCGCCGCCACAGCATTTCGAGAAACGGGCATCGCAGATCTCATCGCCATAGGCCAGAATCTGCCCTCTCGTCTCCCTGATAGCCTCCTCGACAACAGGGCTCGACTGTTTCGTGATGCCCTGATAGCGCTGACAGTGGTCGTCAGCGCAAACATCGAAGATGGCATGATCCTCGCGGTCGTACCAGCGAATGAGTTCATCGTCTTTCTTGATGAACGAGAAGAAGCCCGTGCCTCCGTTATCAAGTTGCTTGCGTTTCTCCATCTGTGCCAGCAGCCACGAACGGGAGATGACCGCATGGGCTTTCAGGAACTCCTTCGAGGCCGTGGCCGACATCTCGCTGGAGATGACACTCGTGAGGTAACGCTCCACGGGAAGTTCGTTGATGGCAACAATCTTATCTGCCTCAACCACCAGTCGGAGCGTGCCAGAGAACACCTGGGTTTCCTTACGCTCCCAGTGGAAATTCACACCGATGGTGACATCTTGGAGCGAGAAAGAAGCATCATCGCTCTGAGGGACGAAGGTCAGTTCACGATACTGATTCCCCCGCCAGAGGATACCACCCTCGGAGAACTCCACCTGCTGTCCGCCTGTCAGTGTCTCGCCCTTGGCGGTATAGGGGGTATTGAGGGTAAAGGATATCTTGGCGGCACTGACGATGCCTACAGTGACGTCGGGCTCTTTTTTCATGGACCATTGAACATTGACCAGCGAACTTTTGACATTACTGCCCGCTTTCAAGGTGTCGAGAACTTGTTGGAGGGCATCGCCTTTGAGGGTGATCTCGTCGAGGATGCTCAGGGCGGTCTCAGCCGTGAGACGGTCGTAGTCTTCCTGACGCGGGGTGATGATGAGTCCCGCCATGTCGAGGGCACCTGGGGAAATGATATATTGTTCACCACCTTGTTTATAATAACAGTCGGGACGGTGCTTGGTACGTGGGAACACCACCGACAGGAAATCGTCATCATGCCGCCAGGCCACGATATTCATCATGGGCTCGGGCTCCACAGGAGGCAAGGCTTCATAGAGCCGACGGAACAACTGCTCATCACCATACTGCGAACGGCTACGTATCAGCAGAGCCGTGCAGGGATAGTCGTCGATGAGTGAAAGATGCTCGTGCTCGTTGAGACTGACGATGGGAGTGAGGTTACTCGACAACCGCTTCCACGATTTCTGCAGGGGCAGCACACCACTGGTACCCGCCTGGAAATGGGCGTGGTCAGGAGCGGAGGCCCCGCATTGGGGACCGTTGTAGAAGACCATCATTTCCGGATAATCCTCCAACAACTTATGTATCTCGCCGTATGCCTCCAGGATACGCTGGGGCTGGTGCTTCACGGCGGGAATGGTAAAATGCTGAGGCAAGATGGGGAAAGGATTGACAAGCAGTTCGTACTGGCCATCGACCTCCTTCTTGATCTGCTCCTTGGGACGGTTTTGCTCACAGAGGAAACAAGGACGGGCCTCGATGGCTTTCTGGTCGATACTGGCCCCTGTAGATACCATCCGGGCAGGATTCCACTGCACCTGAATGCTGGAAGCCCCCACAGCCAACTCACGTGTCTTCACGCTCCGCAGATCCTGATAACGCTGACGGGCGGCCTCCCACTTCTCCAACTGGCGGTTGAAGAACCGCTGCAGGGGCGAGTCGGTCATCAGTTCCTGCTTGCCTTGGTTCATCTGCTGACGTGCCAGGATCTCGAGTGTGCGCAGACGGTCTTTATACAGGTTGTTGGCATTGATCTTGTCGATGCTCAGGGCTGCATCGCTGTTGCCACCCCAACGACGACAGAGATACAACTCTGTGTAGATACGCCCGATGCGATAATGCCGCGAGAAGATGAGCCCCAGTGCATAGTCCTCGCCATACGAGGTGTTGGGGAATTGTATCTGCCTCAACAACGGCGTGAAGAAGGCACGGGGCGCTCCAAGACCGTTGATGCGCAGGGCATTGTTGGGTCCGTTCTCATCCGTCCACTCCTTATGGTCGATGAGTCCTGGCGGCAGGGTATTCAGTTCAAAGTCGCACATGCGGTACGAGCCCACCACCATCGCAGCATTCTGCTTATAGAAAGCGTCCACGATGGTTTGAAGCGTCTTGGGTGAGGAATAGAGGTCGTCGGAGTCGAGTTGCACGGCAAAGCGACCGCAACGGTCATCATTGATTGCCTCATTCCAACAGCCTCCGATACCCAAGTCCCTGCGCTGGGGGATGATGTGGATAAGCCGCTCGTCATGGAGGCTGTCAAGCAGTTCCGTGGTCTTGTCGGTGGAATGGTTGTCCACCACGATGACATTGAACTTGAAGTTCGCCTTCTGCTCCAACGCGCTATTGACGGCATCAAGGATCGTCTTCTCGCGGTTATAGACAGGGATGACCACAGAGGCCTCGATGTCAAAGCCCTGCTCGTTGAAGTCCGGGCGACGGTAGAAACCCGGATCTATCTTCGCACCGATGGCTGCAAGGTGGGCGGTAGCCACATGCTCCATCTCTATCTGCACCTCACGGTTGCGGGGATTCACATAATCAAACTGTTTCACACCTGATGCCCTGAGGTCGGTTTCTTCTTCGGTATAAAGGCATTCATTGATATGGAATATCTGTCCCTGACGACTCAGGAAGAGGCGCAGGGCATAGAGGGCTGCGAACTGGTAGTCGTACTCACCTGCCTGCATGGCAAAGGTGTGGAGCAACGAAGTCTTGATGAGCCACAACGCACCGAAATCGAAATCGTCGCGGATACTGCCAAGGAAATAGTCGATGGCAGGGTGGCGCTCTTCGATGAAGCCATCGTCGAGTGATTTACGCTCGATATGGTCTGCATACACCATCGCGGCATTCGAATCACTGGCCACACGAAGCATCCGGTCGAGAGCCCCTTGTCCTAACGTCACTTTCACGGGCTTCGTCAACAGCAACACGTATTCGGCCTTCGCATTCTCGGCCACCTGCATCAGCGCATTGCTACTCATCAGCCCCGTTTCCATTGCGATGACGTTCTGCACAGCCTTGCTGTTCTGCAACTGCACAGCCATCTCCTCCATGACTGTTGCATCGCCCTGAGGCAAGAAACAATCTATCTTTTCTCTCATTGAACTGTCTTTGCTAATAATATCTTGTGCAAAGATACACATTTTTTTTGAAATAAATCAATTTATTCTGATTTTCGTGTGGTTTTTCGTATCTTTGCTGCGCCAAAGGCATTTCGAACTCGTGTTTTTATGTCTGAGATTCAGGGCAGACTTTACCCCGGTCGGGGATAACATATTGACTAATGAATGCATTTAAACATAGCCTTTTGCAGGTGACCCATATAAATCGGTATCTTTTCATCGTGCAGTAATAAAAGGAACAAATATTTTGTTTTTTCCCTAAATTTGTGTAACTTTGCGGCCAAAACAGGAAGACAGAGGTGATGGATAGCGGAAAAATGGTGCTCATGGGTATGACGCATGCGGAACTGAAAAGCGCCGTGAAGGAATTGGGTATGCCTCAGTTTACGGCCTTGCAGATAGCGCAGTGGCTCTATCAGCAGCACGTTGGCAGCATCGACGAGATGACGAACATCTCGAAAGCCAACCGCGAGAAACTGAAAGGGCATTACGAGGTGGGTGCTATGAAGCCAATAGATTGCCAGTGCAGTAAGGACGGTACCGTCAAATATCTCTTTCCTGTGAAAGCCGGATCTTCCGGAGATCCCGAAGAACTCAAATTATCTGTAGAAACCGTCTTTATCCCAGACAAGGATCGCGCCACGCTCTGCGTATCCTGTCAGGTAGGTTGTAAAATGAACTGCCTCTTCTGTCAGACGGGCAAGCAGGGTTTCGAGGGTAACCTCACTGCTGCTGACATCCTAAACCAGATCTATGCCCTGCCAGAGCGGGAGCAGTTGACGAATATCGTGTTTATGGGTCAGGGCGAACCGATGGACAACCTCGACGCTGTGCTCAGGGCTACGGAGATACTGACTGCCGACTACGGTTGGGCGTGGAGTCCGAGACGCGTCACGGTGAGCAGTGTGGGCATCAGGAACAAACTGAGGCGCTTCCTCAATGAGAGCGAGTGCCATGTAGCCATCTCGATGCACTCTCCCCTACCCGAGCAGCGCCAGACACTCATGCCAGCAGAGAAGCAGATGAGTATCGAGGAGATTGTGGGTCTGCTGCGCCAATATGACTTCTCGCATCAGCGCCGCTGTTCGTTTGAATACATCTGTTTCGCAGGACTCAATGACACCACCACCCATGCCCGCGAGATTGTGAAACTACTTCAGGGACTGGAGTGCCGTGTGAACCTCATCCGCTTCCATGAGATACCTGGTGTGGATCTCCCTGGCAGTGACGAGAAACGTATGGAGGCACTGCGCGACTATCTGACGGGACATGGGGTCTTTACGACCATCCGCGCCAGCAGAGGACAGGATATCCTCGCCGCCTGCGGCCTCTTGTCAACTGACAAGAAATTAAGAATGAAGAATTAAGAATTAAGAGATATGGAAGAAAGAAAAGTACGCGTGGCTATCACACACGGAGATACAAACGGAATCGGCTATGAGATTATCCTGAAGGCTTTCGAGGATCCCATGATGCTCGAATTGTGTACACCTATTATATATGGTAGTCCCAAGGTGGCCACTTACCACCGCAATGCCATGAAACTGAGCACCCAGTTCAGCAACATCAGCAAGGCTGAGGATGCCCGTGACGGGCGACTCAATTTACTGGCGACCTTCGACGATGATGTGAAGGTGGAACTGGGCGCCCCTACCCCAGAGTCGGCAGAGGCTGCCCGCAAGGCCCTGCAACGGGCCAAGGAAGACTTGAAGCAGAACCTCTATGACGTGCTGGTACAGGCTCCCGTGGTGAGCAGTAACACGCCCGACCGTGAAGACCGTTCACTACTGGTATTGTTTGCCGATGATATCCGCATCGCCTTCGTCACTAACCATCTGCCCCTGAAAGAGGTAGCCCAGAGTATCTCGCAGGAGAAAATCATCGAGAAGGCTACCCTCTTCCACACCTCGTTGAAGCGTGACTTCCGTATCAACAACCCGCGCATTGCCGTGCTGGCACTCAACCCGCAACCGGGTACCGAAGAGAGTGACATCATCAAACCCGCCATCGAGGCACTGGAAAAGAACAGCATCCAGGCCTACGGTCCCTTCACCGCTGATGATTTCTTCGGACAGCAGATGCAATATGACTTCGACGGTATTCTGGCCATGTACGACGACCAGGGCAACGTACCCTTCAAAACCCTCGCCACCGAGTTTGGCGTGAAGATGAAGACGGGTTTCCCCTTCGTTATCACCACACCCGACCACGGCCCTGCCTTCGACATCGCAGGCAAAGGTGAGGCTGACCCCGCCTCACTGCGCCACGCCATCTATGCCGCCATCGACATCCTCCGCAACCGCAAGGAATATGATGACCCGCAAAAGAACCCGCTACCCAAACTCTACCACGAGAAACGGGAGGACGGCGAAAAGGTGCGTTTCATCTCCAAGAAGACTGAGCAAGAATGAAGAAGAAATACCAGAACGCCTTTTTCATCTTCGGTCTGGTCGTGTTGGTCATCATGGTGTCACAACTCGACTTCAAGGAAGTGTGGGAGGGACTGACGCATGCAGGCTATTGGTTTCTGGCCGTCCTTGCCCTCTGGGGCATTCTCTATATGTTCAACACCTCGTCGTGGTATCTCATCATCGACAGCATCGGCAATGAGAAAGGACTGTGCAAGAAGAGCGGCATCGGCTTCTGGTGGCTCTACAAGATCACCGTCTCGTCGTTCGCCCTGAATTACGCCACACCCGGTGGACTGATGGGCGGCGAGCCCTACCGTATCATGATGCTCTCACCGAAGATTGGCACGCAGAAAGCGTCCTCGTCTGTCATCCTCTTCGTAATGACACATATCTTCAGCCACTTCTGGTTCTGGTTCCTGTCCGTGTTCCTCTATATCCTCACCCAAGAGATGACGACACTCGCCTGTATCATACTGCCCATCATCGCAGGCTTCTGCATGATGGTCATCTGGTTTTTCCTCAAGGGCTACAAGAAGGGTATCGCCATGACAGGCATGAACCTCCTGAGCCATTTCCCGATTGTAAAACGGTGGGCACTGCCGTTCATTGAGCGCAACAGGGAAAAACTGGCAAGCGTCGACCAACAGATAGCCTCCCTCCACAACCAGAACCCGCGCACCTTCAAGGCCGCCGTATTGTTGGAGTTTACCTGCCGACTGGTGTCTACTCTCGAAATCTATTTCATCCTGCTCGTCATCACGCCAGACATTACCATTCCGCAGTGCATCCTCATCTACGCCTTCACCACCCTCTTTGCCAATATGCTCTTCTTTATGCCACTGCAATTAGGTGGTCGCGAGGGCGGTTTCCTGATGTCCACCGAGGGTCTCGGCATGACGGCTCAAGCGGGTATCTTCGTGGGACTGTTGGTAAGGATCAGGGAACTCATTTGGACGGCAATAGGGCTCCTTCTCATCAAGTTTGATAAAAAAGCAGCCTGATTTCAAGTTAATTTCTGCCAAAATTGCAGATAATTCGGAAATAATGTGTAATTTTGTCAGCCGAAATGAAGACATCAGAACTTCAAAGCATCAAACAACGGTACAATATCGTGGGTAACTGCGAGGCATTGAACCATGCACTCGACGTCGCATTACAGGTGGCGCCGACAGACCTTTCCGTGCTCATCGTCGGTGAGAGCGGTGTGGGTAAGGAAATCATCCCCCGCGTCATCCATGATAATTCACCCCGTAAGCGGGAGAAATACTTTGCCATCAACTGCGGCAGCATCCCAGAGGGCACCATCGACTCGGAACTCTTCGGACACGTGAAGGGTTCGTTTACAGGTGCCATCAACGACTCACCGGGCTATTTCGGTGTGGCCAACAAGGGGACGCTCTTCCTCGACGAGGTGGGTGAACTACCGCTCGCCACACAAGCCCGACTGCTGCGTGTATTAGAGACGGGCGAATACATCCCCGTAGGTGCCACAGAGGTCCGCAAGACCGACGTGCGTATTGTGGCAGCCACGAACGTCAATATCCGTCAGGCCATCAGCGAAGGCCGTTTCCGTGAGGATCTCTACTACCGTTTGAACTCCATCCCCATCCAGATGCCGCCACTCCGTGAGCGCGGCGAGGATATCGTACTGCTGTTCCGGCTCTTCGCCCTGCAGATGGCAGAGAAATACAAGATGGACCGTGTGGTGCTTGATGAGCAGGCCAAACAGATGATCATGCGCTACAAATGGCCGGGCAACGTGCGACAGTTGAAGAACATCACAGAGCAAATCAGTATTCTCTCACCCGATCGTACTATCACGCCCGATATCCTCGCACGCTTCATCCCACAGGATCAGGAGACCACACAGTTGGCTACCATCCATAAGGAGGGTGACCACTCCTTCGAGAACGAGCGCGAGATACTCTACAAGATCCTCTTCGAACTGAGGGGCAACGTGAATGATATGCGCCGTGAGATGGGAGCCCTCAAAAAGCAGATTGAGGAGGTGCAAAGCGGCAGCAAGCAGACCGTCAGCGACAGTCTGCCCTCTATGCCCTCTACCCAACTCGCCCCCCTCCAACCCATCACGCCCATTACGCCTGCCCTCGAAGATGCCGAAGCAGAAGAATACATCGAACCCGAGAAAGAGCCCGAAAACCTCAACCTCAACGACCTCGGCAAACAGATGCTTGAAAAGGCCTTGGAGCGCAACAAGGGCAACCGAAAGAAAGCCGCACAGGAACTGGGCATCAGTGACCGCACCCTCTACAGACGACTCAAACAATATGGACTGGAAAAATAAACTTCGCATCGCCCTCTGCGCAGCCTTCTGCATAATGCTCAGTGCCTGCTCCGTGAGTTACAAGTTCAATGGAGCCAGCATCGACTATACGAAGGTCAAGACCATACAGATAGCCGAGTTCCCTATCCGGTCCAGTTATGTGTGGGGACCGATGGGACCTATCTTCAACAATGAATTGAAAAACCAGTTTGCCGACCACACCAAACTCTCGCAGGTGAAGCGTAACGGCGACTTGAAACTGGAAGGTGAGATCACCAAATACGAACAGCGCAACAAAGCCGTGACAGCCGACGGATATTCTGCACAGACAGAACTCTCCATGACCGTCAACGTGCGCTTTACCAACAATAAGGACCACGATAAGGATTTCGAGCAGTCGTTTACGGCACAGCAGTCATACGACTCTACCCTGTCGCTCAATGCCGTTCAGGAGGATTTGGTTACACAGATGGTGAAAGACCTCGTAGAGCAGATATTCAACAAAGCCGTAGCAGACTGGTAAATATGGACATCATAGAACTGATTCACCACCCCGAGCACTTAGACCGCGACACACTCTATGAGTTGCGTTCGCTGTTGGCATTGTATCCCTACTACCAGACTGCCCGCCTGCTAATGCTCCAAAACCTCTACCTGCTCCACGACCCTACCTTCGACGAGGAACTGCGCCGTGCCGCCATCTATATTACAGACCGCCGCGTGCTCTTCCAGATAATTGAGGCCGCCCACTACCAGTTGCGGAAAGTGGAGCCAGACGCCAAGACTCAGGAGTCAGGCAACCGTACCCTCTCGCTCATTGACAATTTCCTCGAATCCATGCCCCAAGAGGGTGACTACAAGGACGAGAAGAAAAAGAAGCGCAAACCCACGCCAGCCGATGCCGCCGTCGACTACGTGGCTTACCTGATGGAGACCGAAGGCGGATACGAACAAGACGACAGCGTGCCAGAGATGAAGGGACAGAACCTCATCGATTCATTCATAAATTCTGACAAAGGACGTATTGTACTCAGTGAAGAGCCCCAATACACCCCCCAACTCCCTGACAGCATCGGAAACGATGAAAATGCAACCGACGAGGGGTATTTTACCGAAACTTTGGCCCGAATTTACATAAAACAGGGCAGATATTCGAAAGCACTTGAAATTATTCGGCGATTATCTTTGGTTTATCCGAAAAAAAATGCTTACTTTGCAGACCAAATCCGTTTTTTGGAAAAGTTGATTATAAACAATAGTAAAAATAAAAAGTAAAAAAGATGTACACATTATTAGTAATTATCATGGTGATTGCAGCACTGCTCATGATTGGCATCGTGCTCATTCAGGAATCAAAGGGTGGCGGTCTGGCCTCTCAGTTCTCTGGTTACAACCAGATTGGCGGCGTCCGTAAGACCACCGACTTCATCGAAAAGACCACATGGGGCATCGCTGCCGCTATGGTCATCATCAGCGTGTTCTGCGCATACGTTGCTCCCCAGAGTGCAGGTACCGGTTCTGTGATGGAGAACATCGAAGTGCCCGCCACCAATCCTAACAACCTGCCTGGTTTCGGTGCCAGTCAGCAGAAGGATGCAGCAGCACCTGCCGCAGAGGCTCCCGCTACTGAGGCACCCGCACAGCCTGCGAACTAAGTTTTTCTGAAAAAAGTACGGGAATTATTTGGTCAATTCAAATATTTCCCGTACCTTTGCACCCGCAAAACAGAAAAGGTTACGCATTTGTTTTAAACACGGTGCCCGTAGTTCAGTTGGTTAGAGCGTCAGATTGTGGTTCTGAATGTCGACGGTTCGAGTCCGTCCGGGCACCCAAGAAAAAAGTCCTGCAAGTTGTTTTCTTGCAGGATTTTTGTTTTGCTTGAAGTCAACACCCCCTATCCTATCGGAGTCATCAATATCAAAAACCGATTCGTCGTTGCTCCTTACCCGATATTCTTTCGTTATCACAATGAAGAATCAATGACTTAAGTTTGTAATCTGCTGTGCCATGCAGGATGGTGTCGATGGCATAGTGACGGGCGATATTCTCTATCTGGCCACCACTGAAATCGTACTTTGAGGCCAGCGTATGGACATCCATTTCACTGAGTTCCGGTATCATCGAGTGCCAAATATGAGTACGAGCCTCTTCAGTGGGCTTGTCGAACTTGATCTTATACAAAAATCTACGTTCGAAAGCCTTGTCCATATTCTGTTGCAGGTTGGTGGTGGCAATCATGATGCCGTCGAGTGTTTCCATCTCCTGAAGAATGATGTTCTGGATGGAGTTCTCCATCTTATCCACTGCACTCGAAGCACCGTTCTTGCGAATACCGATGATGGCATCGGCCTCGTTGAAGAGCAAAATGGGTGTCAGCGGAGCCCGCTTCACCTGTTCACGATAGCGGTCGAAGAGCGCCTTGATATTCTTCTCGCTCTCCCCTACCCACTTGCTCTTGATACGCGGCACATCCACCACCATGATGTTTCTTCCTGTCTGTCGAGCCAACTGATAGACGGTCTCCGTCTTACCTGTACCTGGCCCGCCATAAAACAGGCAGGCAAAACCATTGCGGAAGCCCTTTTCCTTCATGCGTCCCTGTATCTTCTGGAAGTTCTCAGGCAGGAGGAAACGTCCCAGTTCCTCCACTTGTCGCTGAATGTCCTTGGGGAAGAACAACTGTTTCTCACCCAACGTAGTCGAATCAATGATATCGGCGATTTTCTCTGCCGATGCATCAATTTTCATCTCTGCCAACAACGTCCGCTTGGCACTCTCCGTCAGTTTATAGCGCGTGTTGTCAGCAATGCCGTCCTCACAACGATGCTCTATCAGTTTCTTCTCTATCAACTTGTGCTCTCCACTACGCAGAGCACCCTTAGCCTTACTGAATTCGTTCTTGCTATCGAACAAATCCTCCATCTGGCTAAAGCGGATGTCATCGTCATCCTTGTTCACCAGACAATAACAGAAGAATGTCACCAACAACTGGTCGTTGTCCTTCAAATAATATTCTTTCAGATGACGAACGAAACCGATCTGCGGATTATCATTGAAGAGCGTCTCCAATTCCTCACGTAGTTCATTGGGCGAGATGGCGTTGTCGTCCAAATCCTCAAACCACATATCAAGCAGTTCGAACAGTTCGCTGCAGTCCAATCCCGTCCGTTTGGGCAACTGATATACTTCATTATGTTTCAGACAGCGAATAACAGCTGCTGGAATATCAAAGTCGTCTTCGTCCTTCACATCACGATAGCGCAACAGTCTGCGACGCACCAGCGCATCGATATCGCTAGCATAACTGAGCACACCTATCTTATTTAAGTCCAGATAAGAAGCCAGATCATCATAGTCCACCCGGCGAGGCCCTTTCTCCATACAGACACAGAACAGCACAGCCTGTCGCTCCGTGATACCATAACTCTTAGCCAATAACTGAATCTCCGTCTTGGTCTTCTTCATAAACTCCTTGCTCATCTTAGAGTCCTCTGCCAACTCCACCACATGCTCAATGGCCTGTAGCAGCGTCATTTCTTTTTGTTTTTTCATCGTTGTTGTCATAGTCATTAATCGTTTAGGCAGCGAGAGCCCAAGGCTCCTGCTGCATGGTGAGGTGGAAGTGTTTGGTCATTTTTGAAATGAGAGAGGTGGTTTGATCCTGATTGAGGTCAAAGATGGTGAGAGCATAGACCCCAAGGTTGAGTGATGGGGTGAAGAAGACTCTTTTGTTGTTGAGGTACTTCTGGATCTTGTTGAAATAGTTCTTGGAACTGGTTTTAATTGTTGTTGCCATATCTTTTGAGTTTAACGTTGATGTGCATAATATAGACACATTCGCGAAAAAATTCAAAATTTGCCCCAACTTTTTTTCATAGCAATAATAAAACGGCATCCCAAGACCTTTCTACTACAGGATGAGAAGGATGCCAGCCAGCCTCCGGCCCTACCTTTGAACGGGCTTTCCACGACTGGTTCTATGTCTTATTAATCAACTCTCTTCGATTTCCAAGTTTGGGAAGGACTGATGCAAGGCATAGTAAAGCGGTCCGGGATTGTTCGACTCTGTATACAAGACGAGCGTGTTAGCGTCCATCTGTTCCATCCTCAGAACATTCCCGCGATAGGCTTCATCGTCCGAACCCACTAACAGTTTCATGAGCGGCTGCAAGGGGACAAACATGCCGAACTCATTGTCGGGCGTACCAAAACGCTGGCAAAGGTCGTTGATGGTATCGCGAATACCTTTCAGCGTCTCGGCATTGCCTTTCAACGTGTAATCGGTTTCTACGGGATCGTCTTCCGTGTCATCCTCAGCAGGATCGTAGTCCTCGCCCAGCATGTCGTAGTATTTCTTGGCCATAGGCCGATTGATGTAGATGCCATTGCGCTCGTCGCCATAGCGGTAGGTCTCAGCCAGTTCAGACATCGCATCTTTGTCATTGGTTTCATCTGCAAGATGGTGCAACAAGACAGTGTAATCCAGTGTAGTGCAGCACCTGATGGTGTTCCAGATTTGATATAACTCAGCACTGTCAATCTGTTGCCAGTTCTGGCAGATAAGTGTATATAGCCTCAGCGACTCCACATCGTTACGAGGGAAGAGCGTTTCACCATCGACACTTTCTGCATGAGTAAAGGTAAACGGTTCATCTGTATCTTCGTCAGTGAACTCCTCGTCCCATGTGCTGTAACGGTTCTCCATACCCACCAACAGCAGGGTGATGGCACGAGCATCATGCTTCTCGTTTGCCAATTGTCGCAGCCACTGCTCATCGTCGGGCTGCAGTTGGCTCATCATTTGCTCAAAGGAATCAGCGTTGATAATAGCATCAATCACTTCTCTTTGAGTTTCCAAATCGCCCTTGCGGGCTTTTTCAAGTTTGTCGTTCATAATGATTGTTTTCAATGTTCAATGTTCAATCTTCAATGTTCAATCTTCAATTCTCAATATTATCCTAATCTCCAGTTTTCACGTGTGCCACCAGTAAACATGCTGGCGGATGCAGAACTGATGAATTGGATGTCCGGCCAGAAATGTTTCACAATGTCGTTCTCTAACACACGATAGTCAACATGTTTCTCGCACTCCGAGAAGTCCCACCACACGAAGCACAGCCTCTCTTCCTGTCCCACTTTCCTTTTCTCGATGGTGAATCCCTGTTGGAAGTCACCCGTGTTTTGCAGGGTCAGGTCCACTCCCAACTGTTCCATGCTGACCATGCGGGTTTGCTCCACTACATAGTCACGTACACGTTCGAAATCTTCAGGACGTTCGGTAGTCATGTACCACTCCTTCAAATGGAAAAATGAATCTCTCATCGTTACTATCTATAATCTTCAATTATCAATTTTCAATTTTCAATCTTCAAGTGCCTGTAAAATACTCTGCCGAATCCACCAGACAGCGTATGCAATGAA
This sequence comes from Prevotella sp., assembly GCA_017518935.1. Taxonomy (GTDB): domain Bacteria; phylum Bacteroidota; class Bacteroidia; order Bacteroidales; family Bacteroidaceae; genus Prevotella. Next base: position 512 of record JAFWTK010000086.1, on the reverse strand, counting down.
CTTGAAGTCGGCCTCGAAATTATATTTCACTGCAGCCCTCCTCAGTCCTTCAGTTCCTGCCTCAATCAGTTCCTCGAGTGTCAGCCCACGCTTCTGATACTGGTTGGCCACACTCACCACAAATCGCATATTGGCCTTTTCCAATTGCTTCATCTCGTCGCAGTCTGTACCCTTCTCTTGCACAACCTTAAGCAGTGCGAGTTCTTCCTCATGAGTCAGTAATGACGAACGACCGATTTCCTCAAGGATTTCATCTAAACTTTGTTTCATATCTCTTCGTTTTGATACGACTTTCCATTCTCAAACACATCATCCACCCACCAGTCGGCATCTTCTGGCTTAATGTTGCCCTCTTGATACTCCTCGAAGTCGTATGGCACACACACGATCTCAGCAGCCACATCGTCCTTTTCAATGTCAATGTTGCGCTGTCCGAAGATGACACATTCATCACTCGTCACCCGGTAGCCCTGTGCCTCCAGTTCAGGCAACACCTCCACTATCGGCCTTTC
>JAFWTK010000085.1 GCA_017518935.1 Prevotella sp. | reverse complement strand
GGAGATGAAGTCGAAGGTGATCTCTCCGTTCTCGATGCGGAAGTTCTCAGCATGGAAGTCGCCCTCGCTGTGGCCATAGTCATAGCGTCGCACCCCGCTCTGCAGGTGTTCCTTCATCTCCAGGTCGCGGCGGATGATGAGGGCACCGCCTGGTTGGATGAGTTCGCTGTAGTGACGGAAACTCTCGAGGTAGGCCTCCTTGGTGCCGTAGATGTCGAGGTGGTCAGGATCCGTGGAGGTGATGACCGACATCCAGGGGCGCAGCCAGTGGAAACTGCGGTCGAACTCATCTGCCTCGATGACGACATAGTCGGAGTCGGAGAGGATATAGTTGGTGCCGTAGTTCTTGGAGATGCCTCCTAAGAAGGCGTTGCAGTTGAGGTGGCTCTGGTGCATGATATGGGCGCACATGGTGGAGGTAGTGGTCTTGCCATGGGTGCCAGCCACACACAGGCCCTTATGGGTCTGGGTCAGGGTACCGAGTACCTGGGCCCGTTTCTGGATCTCGAAGCCGTGCTCCCGGAAATAACGGAGTTCCTGATGACTGTCGGGAATGGCCGGGGTGTAGATGACGAGACAGGACTCCTGCTTCTTGCAGGCGTGGGGTATCTCGTCGATATTCTCTTCATAATGGATGAGCATACCTTCCTTCTCCAGCCTGCGGGTGAGGTCGGAAGGGGTCTTGTCGTAGCCGGCCACGACGAGGCCTTTCTTGATGAAGTAGCGGGCGATGGCACTCATACCGATGCCACCGGCTCCTACGAAATAGACTGCTTTTATTTCCTTTAAATTCATGGGTCTAATGGGTTTGAGGTGTTGGATGGGCGAGGGCGAGGACTTCGCGGGCGATGATGCTGGCGGAGTCGGGAAGGGCCAGTCGGAGGACGTTCTCGCTGAGCGACTGGAGTCTCTGCGCATCCTGGACCGTTGCGACGGCTAATGGCAGGAGGGTGGCAGGCGCCTCTGCGTCTTTGACATAGAGGGCTGCATCCTTATTGGCCAGGGCGAGGGCATTCTTCGTCTGGTGGTCTTCTGCCACATTCGGGCTGGGTACGAGGATGACGGGCTTGCCCAGGAGGCAGAACTCGCTGATGCTGCCTGCGCCTGCCCGACTGATGACCAGGTCTGCGGCCTTGTAGGCGGCTCCCATGTCGGTGATGAAGTCGGTGACCTTCAGGTTGGGGAGGGCCTGGTCCTTCAGTTGCTCGCAGACGGACTCATAGTAGTACTTGCCTGTCTGCCAGAAGAACTGGACCTCACTCTGACGGATGAGGTCGAGGTGCTGGAGGACACTCTCGTTGATGGTCCTGGCTCCGAGACTGCCGCCCACGAGCAGGATGGTCTTCCTGGCAGGGTCGAACCCCAGGCTGCGCACGGCATCCTCACGGGTAATGGTGGTCTCTAAGAGCGCCTGTCGCACGGGATTACCCGTGAGCATCAGTTTCTCAGCAGGGAAGAACCGCTCCATCCCCTCGTAGGCGACACAGATCTTGGAGGCCTTTTTGGCCAGGGTCTTGTTGGCAAGACCAGCATAACTGTTCTGCTCCTGCAGTAAGGTGGGGATGCCTAAACTGTTGGCTGCGCCCAAGGCCGCACTGCTGGCATAGCCGCCTACACCGACGGCCACCTGCGGACGGAACTGTCTGAGAATCTTCTTGGCCTGCCACTTGCTTCTGAGGTAGTCGATGGCCACTCCGATATTGGCCGGTTTCCACAGCGGTCGGAAGAAACCGCGGATGGGCAGGCCCTTGATCTCGTAGCCAGCGGCCGGGACGCGCTGCATCTCCATGCGTCCCAGGGCGCCTATGAACAGAATCTTCGCATCAGGGCGCATGGCCTTGACGGCATTCGCGATGCTGACGGCTGGGAAGATATGTCCACCGGTACCGCCTCCACTGATGATGACTCTCAACTCTTTCTCCATACCTATTTATATATTGGTGTGCAAAGTTACAAATTATATTTCGTTTATCGGCAAATTCTGCCCTCTTTTTTTCGCAGAGCGGCTCACACTTAACATGGCTCCGATATAGGCGCAGTTGATGATGGTCGACGTGCCGCCACGGGAGATGAGGGGCAGGGGCTGACCCGTGACGGGCGCAATGCCTACAGCCACCATCATGTTGAAGGTGGCCTGGATGACCAGCATCAGTCCCAGGCCCATGACCAGGAAGGCCGGGAAATTGTTCTCGCAGCGACTGGCTATCCGGGCGGCCCGGTAGAGCAGGACGATATACAGGAAGGCCACGAAGGTCGCTCCGAGGATGCCCAACTCCTCGATGATGATGACATAGATGAAGTCGCTGAAGGCCTGTGGCAGGAAGTCACGCTCCACCGACTTGCCAGGGCCCTTACCGATGATGTTGCTGCCTACGATGGCGATGTTGGCATGTGCCACCTGGGCATCCTTGTCGAGGTCGTAGTCCTCCGGGGCCACGGCTTTCTTGTTCAGGTGCTTGTCGATACGGCCCTTCCAGGTGCTGAAACGGTGGAGGAAGGAGGTCTTCTTCTTCGTGTCTGTCTTGACTTCATTGTTGACGATTGTCTCCGTCTGGGTCTCTCCGTTGCCGCTGTTGTCAAAACTGCCTAACAGGTAGATGGAACCGATGAACACGATCAGGAGGATGATGCCCGCCCCCATGAACTTACCCAACTGTGTCAGGGGGACCCGTCCGATGAACATCATCAGGAAGATGACGGCCAGGATCAGGGCTGCCGTGGAGAGGTTCTCCAGTCCGATGAGCAGACAGAAAGGCAGCACGATGATGAGGATGTACTTAAAGGCCCGTTTGTCAGCCCCGTTGTCCCGTTGCATGGCACTGAGGATCTGGGCCGTGACCAGCACCATCGTGCCCTTGGCAATCTCGGATGGCTGGAACTTCAGGCCCAGCAGACTGATCCAGCGTCCCGCATCATTGGTCTTCTCACCGAAGAACAGGACCCAGAGCAGCATGATGACAGAGACGAGCAACAGGCCTGGGGTGGCCAGTTTGAAGAAACGACAGGGAACGTTCAGGATGAGAATGGCCACACCGACGCCTACCAGGATCTTCCAGGTATGTCCGATGATGGGTCCCAGATAGTCCTGGCTCTTGTAGGTCAGCGTGCTGGAGGCAGAGAAGACCTCCACGATGCTGATCAGGCACAGGAACAGGAGGACCATCCAGATGACCCTGTCTCCCTTAAACAGATTTCCTAATTTCTTATTCATTTTATTTCTTTTTCAGACGATCCCAGGCGGTCTTAGAGATTCCTCACGAGTTCTTTGAACTGTTCACCACGGTCCTCCATGTTCTTGAAGAGGTCGAAGGAGGCGCAGCAGGGACTGAGGAGGACGGTCTCGCCCGTCTGGGCCATCTCGTAGCAGGCGGCCACACAGTCCTTCATGGAGTGGGTGTCCCGCACGGGAATGCCCAGGCTGTCGAAGTTGTCGTGCAGTTTCTGATTGTCAGCCCCCAGGTAGACGATGCCCGAGCACTTCTCCCTGACGAGGGGTTTGATGGGCTCGTAGTCGTTGCCCTTGTCCTTGCCGCCAATGATGAGGACGACCTTGGTCTTCATGGCCTCCAAGGCATACCAGCAGGCGTCGACGTTCGTGGCCTTGGAGTCGTTGATATACTGGACCCCGCGAACGGTGCAGACCTTCTCCAGGCGGTGCTCCACTCCCGGGAAGTCGCTCAGGGACTTGCGGATCTCCTCCTTCCTGATGCCGGCAATGTTGGCAGCGATGCCAGCGGCCAGGGAGTTGTAGATGTTATGCTTGCCCGTCAGACTGAGGCTCTCCTGTTCCATGTTGAAGGGCTCGGGTCGCTCAATCTTGTACTGGCCTTCCTCGATGTAACCGATGACGCCCGTCTCTTTCAGTTCCGCAAAGGGATACTGGATGGCATGGATATCGTATCTTTCCAGTTCCTTCTTGATGATGGGGTCGTCAGCCCAGTAGATGAAGGCATCGTCGCTCGTCTGGTTCTGGATGATACGCATCTTGGCATCCACGTAGTTCTGCATCTTGAAGTCATAGCGATCCAGATGATCGGGCGTGATGTTCAGGAGGATGGCGATGTTGGCCCGGAAGTCATACATGTTGTCGAGTTGGAACGAACTGAGTTCGATGATATAGTATTCGTGCGGCTCCTCAGCGACCTGCAGGGCCAGGGAGTGTCCGATGTTACCTGCCAGTCCGGCATCATAGCCTGCATCCTTGAAGATGTGGTAGATGAGGGAGGTGGTCGTGGTCTTGCCGTTGGAACCGGTGATGCAGATCATCCTGGACTGGGTGTAGCGGCCAGCGAACTCTATCTCACTGATGATGTGGATGCCCTTTTCCACGGCTTTCCTGACCATCGGAGCCGTCTCGGGAATGCCGGGGCTCTTGATGATCTCGTCTGCATTGAGGATCTTTGCTTCCGTATGCTGTCCTTCCTCCCATTCGATGCTGCGGTCGTCGAGCATCTGCTTATACCTGTCAGCAATTCGTGACATGTCTGACACGAACACGTCGAAACCCTCTTTCTTGGCCAGAACGGCAGCACCTGCGCCACTCTCGCCTGCGCCCAATATGACGATTCTCTTCATTTCTATCTAATTTTTAGTGTGATAATTGCCAGTGCAGCCAGGATGATGGACGTGATCCAAAAGCGGATGGTGATCTTCGACTCATGGAACGGCCGGTGGGGCCAGCCCTTCAGGAGATACGTGCTGGTGGCATCCAACTGCTTGTCGAGTTTGCGGAAATTGTCGTGGATGGGGGTGGCCCTGAAGATCCTGACACGCTGGCCTTTGCGCAGCATGATCTTGAAATAGGTGGTCTGCAGGATGACACTCAGACTCTCGACGAAGAAGATGCCGCAGAGGATGGGCAGTAGGAGTTCCTTGTGGATGATGACGGCACAGACACCAATGATGCCACCGATGGTCAGGGAACCCGTATCGCCCATAAAGACCTGGGCAGGGTAGGCGTTGTACCACATGAAACCGATCATGGCTCCCACGAAGGCACAGAGGAAAATCACCAGTTCCTCAGAGTGGGGGATGTACATGATGTCGAAGTACGAGGCATAACCGATGTGTGACGACACGTAGGCTAAGATTCCTAATGCCACACCGATGATGGCGGAGTTGCCTGCACACATGCCATCCATGCCGTCGTTGAGGTTGGCACCGTTGCTGACAGCCGTCACTACCAGAATGGTTATCAGGACAAAGATGGCCCATCCTGCCGCCACCTTATAGTCGCCTAAGAAGCCCAGTACCTCCGAGTAGTTCAGGTTGTGGTTCTTGACAAAGGGGATGGTGGTCTGTAGCGACTTGACCGCCTCTTGCTGGTGCTTGACCACGATCTCCTGGTTCTGTCGCTTGACGTTGACCGTCTCCCGCACCACCACATCCGGACTGAGCCAGAGGGTCAGGCCTACGATGAATCCGATGCTGATCTGGCCCACAATCTTATATTTGCCTTTCAGTCCTTCCTTGTCGCGCTTGAAGATCTTGATGTAGTCGTCGAGGAATCCCAGGAAGCCCAGCCAGAGCGTGGTGGCCACCATCAGGATGAGGTAGATATTACGGATGCGCCCGAACAGCAGGACCGGTATGAGGATGCTGACGATAATGATGATACCGCCCATGGTGGGAACGCCTTTTTTCTCAACACCGAAGGGATCGATCTCCGGGTCACGCTCCGTCTCGAAGATCTTCCGTCGCTTCATCCACTTGATGAACTTCTCACCGAACCAGGCGGAGAGGAGCAGGGCAAAGATCAGCGTCAGCAGTGAACGGAACGAGATGTAGGCCCACATGTGAGCCCCCGGGATATTATACTGCTCTAAGAATCTGAAGAAATAGTACAACATGGCTTTTATGATTTATTGAATTCCAAAAATCTCCCTGACCACCTCTTTGTCGTCGAAATGGTGCTTGACCCCCTTGATCTCCTGATAGTCCTCATGGCCCTTGCCGGCAATGAGGATGACGTCGCCCTTGGCTGCCATCATACAGGCGGTGCGGATGGCCTCCCTGCGGTCGACGATGGAGACGACCTTCTTCATCTGTCGGGCATCCAGGCCAGCCAGCATGTCGTTGATGATGTCCTGCGGCTCCTCGAAGCGGGGATTGTCAGAGGTGATGATGACTCTGTCACTCTGTTTGACGGCCTCCTGCGCCATCAGCGGTCGCTTGCCCTTGTCGCGGTTGCCACCAGCCCCGCAGACCGTGATGACCTTCCCCTTTCCGTCGAGCACCTCGTGGATGGCTTTCAGCACATTCTCCAAGGCATCGGGCGTGTGGGCATAGTCGACCACTGCCGTATAACCCTCTGGGGAACGGATGGGCTCCAGACGGCCGTTGACACTCTTGAGGGTACTGAGTATCACGAGGATGTCGTCTGGCTTCTTGCCCAGCATGACGGCTGCCCCGTAGACGGCCAGCAGGTTGCTGACATTGAACTTACCGATGAATTGTACCCCTACCTCACGGCCGTCGATCTCCAGGTACATGCCCTCGAAGTGACATTCGATGATCCGGGCCTTGAAGTCAGCCATGCTGCGGATGGAATAGGTCTTCACCTGGGCCTTTGTGTTCTGTACCATGAACAGTCCGTTCTTGTCGTCAGCATTGACAATGGCGAAGGCGTCTTTCTCCAGACCGTCGAAGAAGGCCTTCTTGGCATCGCGATAGTTCTCGAAGGTCTTGTGGTAGTCGAGGTGGTCGCGGGTGAGGTTGGTGAAGAGCCCTCCCTTGAATCTCAGGCCACCGATACGCTTCTGGGCGATGGCGTGGCTGGAGCATTCCATGAAGGCATATTCACAGCCGGCCGCCACCATCTGGGCCAGCAACTGGTTCAGTTCGATGGGGTCGGGCGTGGTGTGACTGGTGGGGATGGCCTCGCCCTCGATGTAGTTGCAGACGGTGGAGAGCAGGCCGCACTTGTGCCCGAACTGACGGAACATATTATATAATAAGGTGGCGATGGTGGTCTTGCCGTTGGTGCCCGTGACACCGACGAGCGTCAGTTTCCGGGACGGGTCGCCATAGAACTGTGTGGCCACCTTGCCCACGGCCTCCTCCGTAGAGGCCACCTGGATGTAAGTGACTCCCGTGGCGCCTGTCTCGGGCATCTTCTCACAGAGGATGGCCTTCGCCCCCAACTCAATGGCTTTCGGGATGAACTGGTGGCCGTCGGTCTGTGTGCCGGCAATGGCCACGAAGAGATGTCCTGCCTCAATGCGGCGTGAATCGATGTTCACGCCTGTGACGTCGATATCAGGGTCGCCTATCACATTGAGGACTTCTACGTTCTTAAGTAACTCTTTCAGTTTCATATCACTTATCGCTTGTCATTTCTCATTCGAGTCTCAGTTCGCAGGTCATGCCTTTCTTGACGGCCGTGCCGCTGTAGATGCTCTGTGACCTGACCTTGCCGCGTCCTTTCACGATGGCCTTCACACCACGTCGCTCCAGTTGGTAGACGGCATCACTGGCACCCATGCCCGTCAGGTCAGGGATGATGTCGCCAGGGGTGTTCCTGGTCGCCAGGGCCGGTTTCTTCTTGATGTGCAGGCTGTTGAGGACATAGTCAGCAGGTGCGACCTCTCCCGCCTTCACGTCAGGGACGAAGACGGACTTCTCGTCGCGGGCATCCTCGACACTGAGTTTCATGTTCCGGGCCATCACCCCTTCTGAGATGCGATGGAACACCACGCCGCTCATCCCACCACCAGAGGCGGGAAGGCCCGATTTCTTCAAACAGACGATACAGGTGTAGCGTGGGTCATTGGCTGGGAAATAGCCGGCAAACGACAGCCAGTAACGGGTGGTGCCTGAGTGGTAGCCGCCATACTGGTCTGCCACCTGGGCCGTCCCGGTCTTACCAGCCACCTTGAACAGTCTGGAGCCCGCCTTACGACCAAGGCCCTGGCTGACCACATGTTCCAGGATGGTCTGCATGGTCTTGATGGCCTGCGGCTTGGCAATACGTTCCTTCAGGACCACAGGCTCGAATTCCTTGATGACCTGCCCGTCCTTGACGAGTCGCTTGACGAAGCGGGGCTGCATCATCTTGCCATCGTTGGCGATGGCGTTGTAGAACGCCACGGTATTGATGGGGGCGATCTGCGTCTCATAACCGATGCTCATCCAGGGCAGGGTGGTCTTGCTCCAGTATTTGGAACGGTCGGTGGTCTTGGTGTCAGGCATACGGATCCAAGGGCTGTGATAGCCTACCAGCGGCAGTTTCAGATCCTCGTGGATGCCCACGCGGTAGAGCCCCTGCACATATCTGGTGGGATTGCTGCCATAGAACTTGTCGATGACATGGCTGACACCGATGTTGGAACTGACCTCCAGGGCCCGGGCCACGTTGATGTCCTGATAGCCGCCACGTCGCCAGTTATGGTCTTTCATGGGACGACCGTGCATCTCCAGCACACCGCTGCCGGTATGGATGACATAACTGGTGTCGACCACCCCGTCATCGAGGGCCACGAGGAAGGAGGCCACCTTGAAGACAGAGCCTGGCTCACAACGGTAACTGATGGCATTGTTGACCATCTCATAGTATTCGCCGTCTTCTGCACGGCTCATGTTGACGATGGCTTTCACATCGCCTGTCTTCACTTCCATCAGGATGGCCACACCCATCTCACCGCCAATCTCCTTCAGTTCGTCGATGACCGCCCGTTCTGCCAGGTCCTGCATGCTCACGTCGATGGTGGTCACAATGTCGCAGCCGTCGACCGGTGAGAGGACCGGGATGTCGAGGTACTTGCTGAGTACCTTGCGACGGTGCATCAGTCCGTTGGTGCCTCGCAGCAGGGAGTCGTAGGACAGTTCCAGGCCGTTCTTCGCACTGTCCTTGGCCACATACACGTCACCGATGGTACGCCAGGCCAGTGACCCGAACGGGTGGCGACGGGAATTGAACACCTCCCAGTGGAAGCCGCCCACACCGGGACGCTCACAGAAGACCGGGAGTTTATGCACCTCGCAGAAGGTGTTGTAGTCGATGCGTCTGGGCCAGATGGGCCAGTGGCGGGCACCGACGGTCCCGTTCTTCATCACCTTGCGCTTGCCTTCCAGCAGGTGGGCCTTGAATTCTGCGGCCGTGCGGCTGGGGAAGATCTGGTTGAGTTCGTAGCAGATGGTGTCGATGTTGGCCTCCCACAGGGAATCGCGCTTGTGGTTGCCCAGGGAATCGGTGGCACCTGCCTGGAAGTCGATAAACACCTTGTATTCGGGAATGCTGCTGGCCATGAGTTGACCGTCGCTGCTGAGGATATTGCCGCGTGTGGGCTTCACGCTGACGCTGTCGCGCTTCAGGCGGGAGGCCACCTGGGTCCAGTAGGTCTTCTTGGCAGTCATGATATACATGGCCTTGCCGATGATGGCAAAACCGATGAACGTCAGGATCACCGCAATGGCGAAGTACCTGGGCATCACTTTATCTGCACTGAACCTACTCATTCTGGTATATTAATAATATAAGGTGGCTGGTCAGCGACATGCAGGACACTGTCCTTGTTGTTGCGGAGGGCATCCAGCACATGGCTCTCCCGACATTTCTCCGTGAGGGTACTCGAACTCGACAGGGCCTTGTATTTGGCATCGAGCAGTTCCTTCTCCATCTTGTCGATGGCAATCATGTCCTGCTGGCACTGGTATCTGAAGGCGACATAGACGATGACAAACAGGACGATCAGCATGATGAGCCAGATCTGGTGGCGTACCATCTCAGCCGTGAGGAAGTCACCACCTAAGATGGTGCGCAGGGTCAACGAGGATGACAGTTTCGGGTCTTCTTCCTTGACGGTCTCCTTGATTTTACGGATGGTGTCCTTGGTCTGTTCCTTAATCTCGTTCTCCTTCTCGTTCATATCCTTTCTCCGATTCTTAGTTTCGCGCTACGGCTGCGGGGATTCCGGGCCTGTTCGTCAGCAGAGGGGGTCGTCACTTTGTTGTTGACGGCTCTGAAGGGCGCCTCTATCCGACCAAAGAAGTCCTGGCTGACCTTGCCTTCTGCATTACCCGCCTTGATGAAGTTCTTGACCAGACGGTCTTCCAATGAATGATAGGTGATCACGGAGAGCCGTCCTCCCGGACGAAGCAGGTCGCGTGCACCGTTGAGCATCTCGCGAAGCGCGTCCATCTCATGATTGACCTCGATGCGCAGGGCCTGGAAGAGTTTGGCCATCTCTTTCTTCTCGTGTTCACGTGGGAAGAGGTCCCCGGTGAGTTGCAACAGGTCGCCTGTGGTCTCTATCCGTCGCGTGGCCCTGCCTTTCACGATGGCTGAAGCAATTCGTCGCGCTTGCTTCAGTTCTCCATAAATGTATAGGATGTCAGCCAGTTGACTTTCCTCAGCCTCGTTGAGAATGTTGGCTGCCGTCGTTCCTGCCCGTTTGTTCATCCGCATATCCAGGGGCGCCTCATAACGGAAGGAGAAACCGCGCGTCTCGTCGTCGAAATGATGACTGGAGACTCCCAGGTCAGCCAGCAGACCGTCTATCTGTGCGATGCCATAGTAGCGCATCCAGTTCTTGAGGTATCTGAAGTTGCTCCTGACGAAGGTAAACCGCTCGTCGCTCATGCTGTTTCTTTCTGCGTCTGCATCCTGGTCGAAACTGAACAGATGTCCTTTCTTTCCCAGTCTGCCAAGTATCTCCCTGCTGTGGCCACCACCACCAAAGGTTGTGTCTATATAAACACCGTCGGGCTTGATAGCAAGCCCGTCGACGCTCTCCCGAAGGAGTACTGGTACGTGATATGTCTCAGCCGTCTTGATCATTGGGCGTCGTCGGTATTCATGATGTCTTCCAGGGCGGCTCCGAACTCTTCATCTGTCTTCAGGCTCTCCTTCAGACGCTGGGGTGACCAGATCTCTATCGTGTCGTCGACACCGATGAACTGCAGGTCCTGATCCAGGTTGGCCGCCCGTTGTAGGCGTTTGGAGATCAGGAAGCGGCCATTCCCGTCAAGGCTGACCACCTCCGCCTCCGAAACGAACTGCCTTAAAATCTGCTGATGCGTGGGCTTCCACTGTTTCAACTGGGATTTCAGCAGGTCTACGCGCTGATTCCACACACTTTCAGGAAACAGAACCAGACACTGCTGGAAGATATCCTTGCGCAGCACGAGGTTTTCCTCGCCCGATGCCTGCAGCACCTTGCGGAAAACGGCTGGCAGGAATGCCCTTCCTTTAGCGTCGGCTTTCGCTTCTATGTTTCCTAAGAATCGCATACGTACAACTTTTATAAAGAATTCGGTTACAAAATTATGCATTTTTCCTCCATTTTCATCCACTTTTATGAACTAATTCCCCACCATTTAGTATTTTTAACTATTGAAGGCTCCTTTTGCTATCTG
>JAFWTK010000084.1 GCA_017518935.1 Prevotella sp. | reverse complement strand
CGACTGCGGAAATACTGTTTTCCTATCGCAATGCCGTCAGGGTCGTTTTTCAGGATATCCTTGAAATACTCCATCGCCCACTCGTTGACGATGAACATCGAGTCGCGGTCGTTCTGTTGCTGCTTTTCCTCGTCAGTGAGTTCTTTCTCCTGAATCTCGATATTGTATTTCTTCGCCAACCAACGCAGAGCCTCGGGATAGGTGATCTGTTCATGCTTCATCAGGAAGTTCACCGCCGTACCACCCTCTCCACAGGCAAAGCATTTACAAATCTGCTTTGAGGGCGACACCATGAACGAGGGGGTCTTATCATCGTGGAATGGACACAGGCCTTTATAGTTCACACCCGCCTTACGGAGTGTGACGAAGTCACCCACGACATCCACGATGTTCGTGACATCCATAATCTTGTCTATGGTCTGTCTGTCTATCATATCGGCAGGGTCATAACGAACCTGGCACCACCCGTATAGGTCGTATCCAACTCAATGTCGCCACCCAGTTTACGTGCAATGCTACGAGCCAGAGGCAGACCGATACCACTACCTGACTCATACTCGTCGAGTTTCACGAATTCTCCAAAGATTTTTTCCCTGGCCTCCTTCGGCACACCGATACCCGTATCCTCCACCATGAAGGTCACCATCTGCCCGTCGGCTGTCGCATACAGATGGACATAGCCCTGTCTCGTAAACTTACGGGCATTCTCCAACAGGTGGCGCAGGGCACGCTGGGCATAATGCGAATTGGTCGTGACAGTCAGTGCGTCATCCACTTCGTTCTGTATGGCAAAACTCACCGGACTGGCAGGCTGGCCTGGGGCTGTGGTATGGGTGATACCCGACATCTCGACCGCTCTGTCGACGATGGTTCTGGCAGGCACCACTTCCGTGCGTTCAATAACGGTACTGCTGATCTCTGACATCTCCAACATCTTATTCACCAGTTCCGACATATGCTTCGAGTTCTCTTCTACACGTTGGCTAATGTCAGCCCTCTCGGTAGCCGACAACTGCCCCTCCTGGTCTAACAACACCTGCGTAAAGCCATTGAGGATATTCAAGGGGGTACGTATCTCGTGCGAGATATTCCGAATAAAGGCATTCTTCATCCGCGACGACTCCTGCGCCTTCTCATTGGCCAATTGCAGTTCGGCATTGCTACGCGCCAGTTCATTATTCTTCTGTTTCAGTTTCCGAGCAGCGATATAACGATGTATCAGGAACAGCAGCAGTGCAAATATCACCATGGCACCGATAATCTTCGAATATAAGTCCTGCTGTTCTTCATTCTGCACCTTCAACTCGTCCACCTGGAAGAAGGTACTCATCTCGTTCAGTTGCTCGCGGGTCTGCATCGTGTTCATCGAATCGTCGATGTGATAGACCTGCTTATACATCTCTGCGGCTTCCTTGTAGCGGCCTGCCGAATACAGGATGTCAGCCCGTTGCAGGTGTATGGGAATCATCGTCGGTTTATCGACGATGACATGACTGAGTCTTATCCGTTCGGCATTCAGGCGGAGCGCCTCGTCGTAGTTTCCATCGCGACGGGCCAGTTCGGCATTATAATATAGAAGGTATAACCACTCGAAAGAGGTGGAGTCGCTGATATTCTTTTCGGCCTCCTTTAATGCCTGGCGGGCCTCACCAGTACGTCCGAGCCCCAGCAGGGCCTGGGTGCGCCCGATATAGTAGTTAGCATAGACGGGAGGCATGTCCAACTGGTTCTGTTTGTTTTTGCCGAAATGCTCCACGTGCTTCCGCCACTCCCGAGTCATCTCGTCCAGTTTCTTATAGTCCTTCTGAGCCTCCAAGGCATCGCCAAAATAAGGATAGACCTCCAGAAGCACTGACTCGCTGCTGTCATCGCGCTGCAACAGACGGACACTCTGTTCCAAGGCATCCACCGACTGACGGAAGTGGCGCATCGTGTAATACACACTACCCATATTATAGTAGGCCATCGACTGTCCGAAGAGATCATTCTTCATAATGGCCTCTACGTGCATCTTTCGTCCCTCGCGGATGGCAGTATTGTACTGCCCCTGGACATGATAACTGCATATCAACAAATGCCAAGCCTCGAAAAACTTGCGCGTCAATGCCTCCTTGTCACGACAAAAGTCCATGGCCTCATGGGCCGTATGCCTGACGGAATCGTACTTTGCTTTGTTATAGTAATCGACAATCTTGTTCTGACGGGCCACACTCTCGCTCCATGCGTCCCCATGCTGACGGGCATCAGCCATCCACTCGTCAAGAGTTTGCATCGAAAGGTCATTGTCGCCCGTCTGAAAGGCGAGATAATACAGGTCTTTCCACGCATTCATCCGCTCCTTGCCCTTCATCGATTTGAGTTCCTGGCGCACGGAGTCCATCTTGGCAGTGAGGTCTGAAGCAATCACATCCCCCACTATCAGCAACAGCAGACAGAGCAACCCAAACTTCTTTATCGTCCCTAACGTCTTCAACTCCTTAACTTTTCATAAACACAAAATAGACAGCCGCTACCAGACAAAGTGCTGCAGCGGCATGGTTCCAGTGAAGTTGCTCGTGCTGGAAAAGCAGGTTGGCAATCACGGCGAACACCACCAATGAGATACACTCCTGAATCACTTTCAACTGCACCAGATTGAAGGGACCGCCATTGTCGACGAAGCCGATCCTATTGGCGGGTACCTGACAGCAGTATTCAAAAAAGGCAATCATCCAGGAGAAGGCTATCACCAAGTAGAGAGGCCAGTTGGTAGACACCCCCGACTGCTGGAGTCTGAGGTGCCCGTACCAAGCAAAGGTCATAAACACATTGCTCATAATGAGCAGCAATATCGTATAAATACCGTTAGCCATAACATCGTCAGTTAGATATCGGTTGCAAAGATACAGTTTTTTTCGGAAACAAATGCAAATATCAACAGAAAAAGTCACTATTCATGATTGCACAAAACAGGCAATTTGTGCACAATAGAGTCGATTTTGTGCATTTTATTTGGCTGTGTCCCCAAAAAGCAGTACCTTTGCGCCCGATTTTCAAGATACACATTATTTATATATATAATATGGCTTTAAAAATTGTAGTTCTGGCCAAGCAAGTGCCAGACACCCGAAATGTGGGTAAGGATGCTATGACAGCCGAAGGCACAGTGAACCGTGCTGCCTTACCCGCCATCTTCAACCCAGAAGATTTGAACGCCTTGGAGCAGGCCCTTCGCCTGAAGGAGCAGAATCCGGGCTCAACAGTAGGAATCCTCACGATGGGTCCTCCACGTGCAGGTGAGATTATCCGTCAGGGACTTTATCGTGGCGCTGATACCGGCTGGTTGCTGACCGACCGTCTGTTCGCTGGTGCCGATACCCTCGCAACTTCTTACGCATTGGCTACGGCTATCAAGAAGATTGGCGACGTGGACATCGTGATTGGTGGTCGCCAGGCTATCGACGGTGATACCGCTCAGGTAGGTCCTCAGGTGGCTCAGAAACTGGGTCTGAACCAGGTGACCTATGTTGAAGAAGTTAAAGAAGTTAAGGAAGTTAATGGAGTTAAGAAGGTTACCGTGAAGCGTGTCATCGACGGTGGTGTGGAGACAGTAGAGGCTCCCCTGCCTGTGGTGCTTACTGTGAATGGAAGTGCTGCGCCTTGTCGCCCTCAGAATGCTAAGTTGGTGATGAAGTACAAGCGCGCTACCTGTCCGATGGAGCGTCCTGCGGAAGGCACTGCCTACGACTATCTGTATGAAGAGCGCCCAGAACTCACGCTGAATCAGTGGAGTGTGGCAGACGTTGATGGCGATGTGAACCAGTGTGGTCTGAGTGGCTCGCCTACGAAGGTGAAAGCCATCAAGAACATCGTGTTCCAGGCTAAGGAGTCGAAGACTTTGACGGCTTCTGATGCTGATATCGAGGGAATGATCAAAGAATTGTTGGACGAGAAAATCATTG
>JAFWTK010000083.1 GCA_017518935.1 Prevotella sp. | reverse complement strand
CCAATTCCGCCACCTGGGCATTTTCACATCTGGCCCATTACCAGAAGTCTCTTTTTGTTCAATAAGTGGAGCGGAAAACGGGACTCGGACCCGCGACCCCAACCTTGGCAAGGTTGTGCTCTACCAACTGAGCTATTTCCGCATTTCTTTATGGCATTCCTCCGAATGCGGATGCAAAGGTAATGCTTTTTTCGGAACTGACAAACTTTTTTGGTGTTTTTTTTCTAAAAAAATACCATTTTATCGAAAAACGGGCAGTCCATAAGGCTTAATCCATCCGATTTCGGTAATCTTCGTACCCGAACTCGCGCAAAATCTCCAACCGACCATCTTCGTGCAGCATACCTATTGATGGATGGGAAATGCCATTAAAAGTGTTTGTCTTGACGGTCGTATAATGAATCATATCCTCAAAGATGACTTCCTCGCCCACCTGCAATTTGTGGTTGAAACGCCAGTAGCCCATATAGTCGCCACTCAGACAACTGTTACCGCCCAAACGGTAGCCGCCCTCCTCCACATGCTTGGCACCACGAACATTAGGGAAGTAGGGCATTTCAAGGCAGTCGGGCATGTGACAAGTAAAACTCACATCCAGGATTGCCGTTCGGATACCCTTGTCCTCCACAATATCCACTACATGAGACACTAATGGTCCCGTCTGCCAGGCAAAGGTACTGCCTGGTTCCAGAATCACCTTCAACCAGGGATAGCGCTGACGGAAATCCTTCATTAGGCGAATTAGCAATGCCACATCGTAGTCTTTTCGCGTCATCAGATGTCCGCCTCCGAAATTAATCCATTTCAACTGAGGGAACCAGTTCGAGAATTTCTCTTCGATATGCTCCAATGTACGCTGGAACACATCAGCCCCACTCTCACAATGACAATGACAGTGAAAACCTTCAATATCCGATGGCAATTGCGCTGGCAGTTTGTCGGCAGTCACACCAAATCGCGTCCCTGGGGCACAGGGATTATAGAGCAATGTTTCCACCTCAGAGTATTCTGGATTAATCCGAAGACCAATCGAAACACCCTTAGCCCGCTCATGAAAGCGCTCATACTGCGAGAGGGAATTGAATGTCAGATGCGACGAGCACCGGACAATCTCATCAAACTCCTCGTCGGTATAGGCGGGCGAATAAGTATGGGCAGGTGCCCCGAACTCCTCAAAGGCCAGTCGTGCCTCCGACATCGAACTGGCCGTCGTAGAATGGATATACTCCAGGAAGATGGGAAAAGTCTTCCACAGGGCAAAGGCTTTGAAAGCGAGGATGATCTCTATATCGGCTTTCGCCGCAACATCAGCAATGAGCGTGAGGTTGCGGCGAAGTTTTTTCTCCTCTATAATATATATAGGTGTAGCCATCAGCCTTTTTGGAGCGGAATAAGGACACTGAATGTAGAACCCTCGCCTTCGACAGATTCCACCGTACAGTCACCACCGTTCTTCCTAGCAAAGTCCTGACAGAGTTGCAGACCGAGACCAGAGCCTTCTTCACCGCCAGTGCCGTAGGTCGTCTCACCCTTATGGAAGATGGTTTCAAGACGGTCAGCAGCGATACCCACGCCGTGATCCCTGACGCTGACCTTCGCATTGTCTCCTTCTCTCGACATAATTATCTCGATAATCGAGTCTTCCGGCGAGAACTTAATGGCATTCGACAGGAAGTTACGCACCACAGTTTTCAACATATCATTATCCGCATGAACCACAAGCGGCTCAGAGGCATACTGCAAATCGAGTTTAATACGCTTCGTCTGGGCAATCATCTCAAAGATCTCGACCACACCAGGCACGATATCCTTCAAGTCCAGATCCTGTAACACCACTTTCAGTCGACCAGTCTGGCTCTTCGTCCATTTCAGCAGGTTGTCCAACAAGTCGTGTACCTCCTCCGATTCTTTATTAGCCTGATCAAGCAAGGCATACAATTCCGGCCCCACGGTCTCTACCGATGCCGACTGCACTACGAGATTGAGCACCATACGGATGCTAGCCATCGGAGAACGGAGGTCGTGCGCAATCACGGAGTACATCTTGTCACGGTTGCTCAGTGTCGCCTTCAACTCCTTGTTCTGCTGTTCAATAATCCGCTTGGCTGCCACGAGTGAAATCTGCTGCATCACACGCATCACCAATTCTTCCTTGTTGAAGGGCTTCGTCAGGAAGTCGTTGGCACCCACTTGGAAACCGTGCACCAAATCCTGTGGTGTATTCAATGCCGTCAGGAAGATGATGGGTATGTCAGCCAACTCAGGGTCTTTCTTCATGATCACGGCCGTATCGAAACCATTGATATCGGGCATCATCACATCAAGAAGAATCAGATCTGGATGCTCTGCCTTAGCCTGCTCGATACAAGCCTTACCGCAGTTCGCCGTACAAACCTGGAATTTCTCATTGGTCAACAGAATTTTCAGCAACAACACGTTGCTCATCACATCGTCGACAATCAGGATCTTATAGTCGCCCCGGTTGATTTTTGACTCTAATGTTGCTCCTGCGTCCATTATTTATTACGTAGTACTAATATTCTTGACTGCAAAAATAGTGGAATAATTCGAATTATCCAAATTATTCCACTACTTTTTTTACTTTTGTGCCTATTCTGTCGATAATCTGCCCATTTTCGGGGGGAAAACGATACCTTTCCCCAATTATTCCACAGTCACAGACTTGGCCAGATTTCTTGGCTGGTCAACATTCTTACCCTTGCAGACGGCCACGTGATAGGCCAGCAATTGCAAGGGGATGGTAGCCACCAGTGGTTCGAGACATTCCTGCACATCGGGCAACTCGATAACCTCATCGGCAATCTTCGCGATAGTATCGTCGCCCTTCGAGACAAGAGCAATCACCCTCCCCTGACGCGCCTTGATTTCCTGGATGTTCGACAGCACTTCCTCATACATAGCATTGTGTGTGGCGATGACCACCACTGGCATGTCAGAGTCGATGAGAGCAATGGGGCCATGTTTCATCTCAGCGGCGGGATAGCCCTCAGCATGGATATACGAAATTTCTTTCAGTTTCAGGGCACCCTCTAAGGCCACAGGATACGAATAGCCACGACCTAAATAGAGGAAGTTATGTGCGTAGGTAAAGGTACGTGCGAGGTCTGCCACTTTTTCATTCGCCTGCAACACTTCACGAATCTTCACGGGAATCTCGCTCAGTCCCCTGACCACTTTCAGATATTCCTGACGGTCGATGGTTCCCTTGGCCTCACCCAATGCGAGGGCAATCATCGTGAGCACCGTCACTTGACCCGTAAAAGCCTTTGTCGAGGCTACACCAATCTCCGGGCCAACATGGATATATGTACCCGTATCCGTCGCACGGGGAATGCTACTGCCAATGGCATTGCAGACGCCGTAGATGAAAGCACCATGTTCCCTGGCCAATTGAACGGCAGCCAGCGTGTCGGCCGTCTCACCGCTTTGAGAGATGGCAATGACCACATCACCCTTGGCAACAACAGGATTCCTGTAACGGAACTCCGAAGCATATTCCACTTCCACCGGCACTCGGCAGAAGGTCTCAATCAGTTGCTTACCAATCAAGCCTGCATGCCAAGAGGTACCGCAAGCCACGATGATGACGCGCTTGGCCTCCAACATCTGCCGACGATAATCTATTAAAGCAGAGAGCGTCACATGGTCTGCTTCAAGATTGACACGACCACGCATACAGTTTGTCAGACATTCCGGCTGCTCGAAGATTTCCTTCAGCATAAAGTGCGGATATCCGCCCTTCTCAATCTGTCCCAAGTCGATATCGACGGTCTTCACCTTCAGTTCCTGCTCCTCGCCGAGGATACTCAGGACATGCATCTCCTCACCACGGCGGATCACAGCGATGTTGCCGTCTTCAAGATACACCACCTTGTCGGTATATTCCACAATCGGACTGGCATCGGAGCCAAGGAAGAACTCATCCTCGCCGATACCCACCACCAGCGGACTCTGCTTGCGGGCAGCGATAATCTGGTTCGGGTCACGCTTGTCGAGCACTGCGATGGCATAGGCACCAATCACCTGATAGAGTGCCACCTGGACAGCCTCCAATAACGACAGGCTCTTCTTAACCATGATGTACTCTATCAACTGTACCAGCACCTCCGTATCGGTATCACTCACAAACTGCACACCTTTCTCTCTCAGTTTTTCCTTGATGTCGGCGTAGTTCTCAATGATACCGTTATGGATGATGGCCAGATTATGACTCTGCGAATAATGGGGATGGGCATTGCGCGACGATGGCTCACCATGCGTCGCCCAACGGGTATGGGCAATACCTATCGTACCGCTCACATTCTTGTCGTTACAATACTCACATAGATTATCGACTTTACCTTTCGACTTGTAGACATTTAGATCGCCATTCTCGTCGATCATGGCTACACCGGCTGAGTCGTAGCCACGGTACTCCAGTCTCCGAAGGCCCTTGATCAGTATCGGATATGCCTCTTTCGTACCAATATAACCTACTATTCCACACATATATTTAGGTATTTGTTTGTGTTAAGTTGTTCAATTTTCGGGTGCAAAAATAATAAAAAGTAAGCAAACAAACAAGGAAATCCTACAGAATCTGCATAATTTCCTGCAAAGAAGACACAACGAATGTCGGAGACTGAGGTACCTCATCGACATCCACCTCCCAACGGTTGAATAACATCGCATCTATACCAGAGTTGAGCGCACCGAGGATATCCGTCTGAAGGTTGTCGCCTATCATCAGCGTTGTTTCCCGATTAGCACCAGACTGACGGAAGGCATAGTCAAAATATAGTGGTGAGGGCTTGTTGAAACCGGCATTCTCGCTCAGTATGATGGTGTCAAAATAGTCCTTCAGTCCACAGGCTGCAAGTTTCTTGTACTGCACCTCATGAAAACCGTTGCTGCACATGTGCATCCGGTAGCCCTGCTGACGGAGATAGTCCATCAGTTCGTGGGCCCCAGCCACCACCCCAGGTTTCGTAGAACAGTAATCCAGGAAACGGTCACTCATTTCTAAACACAAAGCCTCCTTGACATCTATTCCTTTACCCGTACTCAGCGGACGGCGGAACCGTTCCACTATCAGATAGTCACGCGTAATCTCACCCTTCGAATACTGCGTCCACAGGTCGATATTTGCCATCCAGTAGGCATCGTAGAAGACCTGAGGATCAGGGAAGAACCGTCTCAAGTCAAATGCCTCAAACGTTTCACGCAAGGCAATGACGGCATTGCCGTGCGTGTCGTACAACGTATCGTCGAAGTCTATAAACAAGTCCTTATATTTCATTTGTTCTGTTGTCTTATTGTCTGCAAAGGTACATATTTTTTTGTTTTATTTGGTTATTTGGTTTCTTATTTGTACTTTTGCACCCAGAATTTGGCAATCTGGTGGCCGAAGCCGCCTGATGTAAGGGAATCCGGTGAGAGTCCGGAACTGTACCTGCAGCTGTAATCCTCCTTCGAGAGGTCTGCTTGTATAACACCACTGACGAATTGTCGGGAAGGTAGAGCAGACTGAGGAAAGTCAGAAGACCTGCCCCAAACCATAAGTACGTCCGTACAGGGATATGCGGAGCGGAAAAGAAAAGACGTTTTGACAATGAGACAGAAACTGGCTATTTGCCTTTGGCTGTTGGCTGTCGGCTCATGGGCTCAGACAGATGTCTGGCGCACGGACAGTCTACAAGAAGTAGTGGTAACGGGTACTGGTACACAGCACCTGTTGAAAGATGCGCCTGTTCAGACGGAGGTGATTACGGCCAAGATGCTGAAAAACTATGGTGGTCGCAGCATCGAGGATATCCTCTCTGGACTGACGGCTTCGTTTGCTTTCAGCGAGGACGATATGGGCTCGCAGATGCAGTTGAACGGTCTGGGCAACAGTTATATCCTGGTAATGATCGATGGTAAGCGTATTCATGGTGATGTGGGAGGTCAGAACGACCTGTCACTCATCGATTCCCAGAACATCGAGAAGATAGAAATCGTGAAGGGAGCCTCGTCGGCGCTCTACGGTTCTGATGCTATTGCCGGTGTAGTTAACATCATCACCAAGAAGCACAAAGAGGGACTGCTCATTGAGAACAGCACCCGTGGCGGCAGTTATGGTGACCTGCGACAGCACAACGGACTGGGTATTGCCATTGGTAAGATCAAAAGTTATACGAACTTCCAACTCCAACACTCTGATGGTTGGCAGAATACTGCTACGGAAGATCCTCGCCAGACGGAGTTCCTGATAGAAGACTCGCGCAATATGACGGTGAATCGCCACACCAACTGGCAAGTGTCTGAACGTCTGACCTATGAGCCCAAGAAGAACCTAGAGTTCTATGCGGAAGGCAGTACATACTGGAAACGCATCTACCGTCCCAGCGGAAAGTATGCTGCCGTCGACGTAAAGACCTACGACATGAAATATCGTAACCAGAGTCTGGCGGCTGGAGGCAAATGGAATCTCAACAGAACCGACCAGGTGACACTCGATGTGAACTGGGATCGTCACGCGTACTATTATTATTTTACTGCCATCACTCTGACAGACGGATATGACCCGCAGGGTAAGTTCACACCCTATTATCCCTATTTCCCTGATGACGAAGAGTTGCAAAGCGACCAACGTCGCACGATGGCACACCTGAAGGGGATCTTTTCTTTACCCTACAACAATCGGTTGAGTGGAGGCGTGGAGTGGCGTTACGACTATCTCAAGGCCCCGATGCGCGTAAATGGCGGTGTGGCAAGAGACCATACAGAGGCTGCTTACGTGCAGGATGAGTTCACCCATGTCTTCAACAAGAATATAACGGCAAACCTGACGACTGGTCTCCGCCTGAATCATAACGAACAGTTTGGTTTTCGTCTGACTCCGAAAGTGTCTGGTATGCTCTCCCTTGGCAACGACTTCCGTCTGAGAACCACCTGGAGCCAAGGGTTCAAGACCCCTACCCCGAAGGAAAAGAACTACCGTTATATCAAATATATGAACGCCACCTATTTATATATAGGTAATGAAAACCTGACACCACAGACTTCCAACTACTACGCGATCAGTGGAGAGTATAATTGGCAAGGACTGAACCTGACGGTGACGGGGTATCTGAACCACGTAGATAACATGATTACTCTCGTGACAATCCCCAACAGTCAGGCTCCAGCAGAATATATTGTGACCTATGACCCCAAAAAGACACGTCAGTATCAGAATCTGGAATCGACTAAGACAAAGGGTGTCGACGTGTCTGTGCGCTATCGTTTGAACCGTGACTGGATGTTAGGTGGCAGTTACAGTTATCTTGATACCGACGCCAAACAATACGATACGACCCACGAGAAACTAATAGATATCGTCATCGACGGAACGGCTCACCACAAAGGTAGTTGGTATGCAACCTGGAACCATGCCTTCTCGGAGAAATACAATATGGGACTTGGACTCTATGGTCGTATGTCGAGCAAACGCTATTACCAAATTGACGGAAACGGTAAGGGATACCAGATCTGGCGGTTATCCACCAACCACGAGTTCCCAGTTGCCAAGAAATTGCTCTTCCGTGTGGAGGCAGGCATCGACAACATCTTCAATTATGTGGACCGTACCTATCATGGTCTGCATTTAGGAACGACCTCTCCCGGTCGCACCGTCTATGGCACCCTTACTGTCAGATTTGCACAAGGTAAGAAACTCAAGTTTTCTAACATTAATAACAACTCAAAATCAAGTAACAATGAAGAAGATTAAGTATTTGGTGATGGCATTCGCAGCCGTCTGCCTCACCGCAGGTCTCACTTCCTGTGAAAAAGAAAAGGAAGTCGAGAAAATCGTAGAAGTTCCGGTGGAGGTTCCTGTAGAGGTCCCTGTTCCTCAGGACAACAACTGGTCGAAATACCAGAAGATTGTCACTGATGATGTGATTAGCAAGAAGAAGCACGACAAGGTCATCCTGCTCGTAGCCTTCGGCTCTACTTGGCAACAGGCTTTCGATGCCTTCGATACAACGATCGATGCCTACAAGAAAGCATTCAGCGGCTACGACGTGTTCCTGAGTTATTCATCGGCCATCTGTATCAACCGTGCCGCTGCTGGTGAGAACGCTGCCGATGGTGCAGAGATCCGTAACTACTACGCACCTCCCTTCTGGCTCAATGCCTTTGCTGCTGAGGGTGTGAAATATGACGAGATTGTCGTTCAGTCATTGCAGGTCATCCCTGGTGAAGAGTACACCCGTGTCATCAACTACATCAAGGACTTCGCCAACAATGCCAACGGCGACCTCGATGATGACTACCTGGCTGGTGTGACCTTGAAACTCGGCGTACCCCTGCTGCAAGATGCTGAAAGCGACGTGATGCTTGTGGCCAAGGAACTGAACGCTCTTTACAGTACTTATGCTGGTCAAGGCGTAGTAGCCTTCATGGGACATGGTAACCCCGACTCTTACGATACCTACAAGGCTAATATTCGCTATAGTGAACTCGAGGCAGCCCTCCAGACCTTTAGCCCGAACTATTTCGTAGGTACTGTAGACATGATGGGCAACTTCAAGACTCAGGTGTATGAGCGCATGCAGAATGCCGGTATCAAGAGTGGGAAGGTGTTCCTCCACCCGCTGATGTCTATCAATGGTGATCATGGACACAACGACATGGGTGGCGATGATGACGACAACTGGGAAGAAGGTGTAGGTTTCACGCCTAACGAAGAGGGTGAGGTTGAAGATACCTCATGGAAGAAATACTTCGAACACCTCGGCTATGAGTGCAATGACAACACCGTGCTGCCTTATGGCCTGCTCGAACTGCCTACCGTTCGCCAAGTTTGGATAAACCACACACAGAACGCCATCGATGGTGAACCTCTCGACTATTATCACTCCAAGAACCCGGAATAAATGTATAGTTATGCTCTTACGTGTATTATTATATAAGTTTACTTGTGGAGGTGCTGTCGTGAGACAGCATCTCCTTACTATTCTTCTACTGACTATTAGTACAGGGATTCAAGCACAGATACACAATATGACACATACCGACTCGTCTATGACGGCCCGCACCTATAATCTAAACCCCGTTGTAGTGACTGGTTCCGGTCACCACCAGCGACTGAAAAGCACAGCCACGCCTGTTCATGTGCTCTCCGCACAGGAGATTCGCGAACAGGGCATCAGTACCTTCGACGGTGCACTGACCCGGATGATGCCCCAGGTGTCGATGGCTCCCAACAGCATGGGAACCTTTCTGCGGCTGAACGGCCTCGGCAACAAGTATATCCTTGTCCTCATCAATGGCCAGAAACTCTCTGGCGACATCTCCAACAATGTTGACCTGAACCGCATCAACATGTCACGGGTGAAACGCATCGAGATACTCGATGGTGCCGCCTCCTCACTCTACGGATCCGATGCCATCGCAGGTGTAATCAATATCATCACAGACCAACCGACACAAAACCTCGTCAGTATCACTTCTGACACAAGGATCTCCGGACACGGACAATTCACGGAGAACGTCAGTCTCGACATCTATACGAATGGCTTCGGCTCATACACCTCATTCAGCAGAGACCAGGCTGACAGTTACCAGAACAACGACTTTGAATACGTCAAAGGTTCAGACACAGAGACACAACAAACGATAGCCCCGTTCTTTACCGGCTATCGCGCCAATATCCTCGGACAGAAATTCACCTACGCTCCCAACCAGCACCTGGCACTGAATGCGGGCATAGACTATTCATATAAGATGACGGACCGTCCCGAAACACGCTCCGACATCACAGGCGGTACCGACTATGAGATGCGCTACAAGGGACTGCGCTGGAATGTGGGCGGCATCTATAAGTTCACGAGCAGGAACTCCTTACAGGCAGACTTCACCGTTGACCGTTTCCGCTACGGCAAGGAATACGATGTGGAAACCAAGGACTATGCCGTCGGCGACTATGTACAATCCAAGAAACAACGTACCATGGAAGGAGAACTGAAAGCCATCTTGGGTTTCAGTAGCCAATCCACCACCATCTTCGGGGCTGACTGGCGCAAGGACTATCTGACAGCCACCTCTGGCAACATCGACCAGAGCGTTCATACCCTGGCAGCATACGCCCAGCACGAACAGAAACTCTTCAAGGATTTAACTGCCACCCTCGGACTGCGCCTGACCCATCACAAGACCTTCAACAACCACCTGACACCCAAGGCCACGTTGATGTACGCCCCGGGGAATTTCCGCTTCCGAGCCACCTACTCTACTGGTTTCCGTGCGCCAGGTCTCGACGAACTCTATTATCACTACTTCTCCGTCAACCGTGGGAAAGCACAGATCAGTTTCGGCAACCAAGAACTGAAACCGGAGAAGAGCCACTATGTCGCCCTCAACGCCGAATACCGTACACAAGTCATTGCCGTCAGTCTGACAGGTTATATGAACCGTGTCAACGACATGGTGGTGAAGCAGAACGTCAGCATCGATGATGCCAGCCGGAAGATGTTGATGGCAGAATTCCCAGAGATGACGCAGGATCAAGCCGAAAAGATAGTGAGTTATGCTCTATATCAGAACAGCGACAAGGGCGATGTGAAAGGCATTCAACTGAATGTCTCTGCAAATCTGTTTCGAGGTTTCAATCTCTCCGCCAACTATGCCTATACCTACGCCCGTACCAAGAGCGACGATGAGTGGACGGTCTTGGAACGCAGCATCCGCCACGCCGCCACCATCACTGCCAACTATCACCATTCCTGGGACAGATACGGACTGA
The DNA here is from genome assembly GCA_017518935.1 of Prevotella sp. Taxonomy (GTDB): domain Bacteria; phylum Bacteroidota; class Bacteroidia; order Bacteroidales; family Bacteroidaceae; genus Prevotella. The sequence continues at coordinate 2,107 of JAFWTK010000083.1, read as the reverse complement.
ATGTAAACCTCAACGGACGCTTGCAGTCAAAGACCTACTATACCGGTACCTACGAGGATGCCCCCGGTTTCGGTCTCTGGAACCTGAACACCACACATACCTTTGACTTGGTGAAGTGGGCACTCCTCGAACCGAGCATCGGCATCGATAACCTCTTTAATAAGGCAGACCGTCGCATCGACTCCCCTACCCGTAAATATGCCCTCTACACCCCTGGTCGTATGCTGGTCATTGGATTGAAAGTAAAATTCAAATAGATATGAAAAGAATTATATATGCAATAACAGCCCTTGTGCTCTGCGCCTGTACCGACAAGAACGGCTCCACTTCTGGACAGAATGATACGACAACCAACGACTCTCTTGTTGAGGTGTCTGTGAAATATGCCACGGGCTTTACTGTCCGCGACTCAGCAGATGTCCGTTTCGTGGAAGTCGGGAAAAAGGATCGTTTTGCTTTGGTACATTCCGACGACACGCCGATACCCGCCAATTATATAAAGGTGCGTATACCTATTTATAATACCATCTGCATGACGGCCCTCCAACTGTCCAATTTCACCATACTTGATGCCCATGATGTGGTAAAGGGAATTACCGGCACCAAGAATCTGTTTAATCAAGACATCCTGCAACGGGTCAAGGACGGACAAATCGTGAAGATTGGTATGGAGGGTAATATCGATACTGAACTGGTTCTTGCCGCCAATCCGAATGTCATATTCATTTCACCCTCGAAGCGCGGCGGTTACGATGCCATCAAGGAGACTGGTATCACCCTCATACCCCATTTAGGCTATAAGGAACTAGACCCGTTGGGCCAAGCCGAATGGATCAAGTTCGTGGGGATGTTCATTGGCAAGGAGAAAAAGGCCAACGAGGTCTTCGCAGGCATTGAAAAGAGGTATTGTGACCTGAAGCAAGCAGCCTCTGCGGCATCCTTCAAACCCACCGTTTTCTCTGGCGAGATGCACTATGGCAACTGGCATGCTGTCGGCGGAAAGAACTACCTGGCGCAGATCTTCCGTGACGCAGGAGCCGATTACGTCATCACCGATGATGAGACAGGCGGAGAAGACCTTGAGTTCGAAAAGATGTATGCCCTCGCTGCCAATGCCGACTACTGGCGTATCCTGAACAGTTTCCCTGGAGATTTCAATTATGATGCATTGAAAGCCTCAGAACCCCGTAATGAACTTTTCAAGGCTTTCAAAGAGCACAAGGTCATCTACTGCAACATGAAACAGCAGGCTTATTATGAGATTTCGCCTGTCCAGCCTGATGTGCTCCTGAAGGATTTCGTGGCCATATTCCATCCAGAACTGGTTGAGAAAGACTATCGGCCTGTATATTATCAACTGCTGAAATAATATGAAACATCCGTTGACAAAGGTCTTTGCCCTAATACTAGGCATCATCGTCCTGATGATTGTCAACATGCTCATCGGCTCCGTCAGGATTCCTGTGACCGATGTCTGTCGCATCCTTCTGGGCGACGACACCAACGAGATTTGGACGAACATCATCTTCCAGTCTCGCTTGCCGCAGGCACTCACCGCCATCGTCGCCGGTGCAGGACTCGCCGTCAGCGGTCTCCAGATGCAGACCGTCTTTCGCAATCCGTTAGCAGGGCCTTCCGTGTTGGGCATCTCCAACGGCTCTGCCCTCGGCGTGGCCTTTGTGGTATTGCTCTCCGGCAGAATCGGCGGCGTGGCTCTCAGTCGTCTGGGTTATCTCGGCGATGCCGCTATGAGTGTGGCTGCCATCGTCGGGGCCCTCGCTGTGATGCTGCTCATCCTCTGGGTGTCGCAGAAGGTGAAGGGCAACGTCACCCTATTGATCATTGGTGTGATGATCGGTTATCTGGCCAATGCTATCATCGGCGTGTTGAAGTTCCTGGCACCCGAAGAGGATGTCAAGGCTTTCGTGGTGTGGGGGCTCGGTTCGTTCTCCAGAGTCAGTGGCGACGAGATGACCCTCTTCGTGGTACTGATGTGCATCCTCTTGCCATTGGCTTGTCTGTTGATTAAGTCCATGAATCTCCTGTTGCTTGGCGACCGCTATGCCGCCAATCTCGGCTTGAACATCCGTCGTGCCCGTATGTTGGT
>JAFWTK010000082.1 GCA_017518935.1 Prevotella sp. | reverse complement strand
GGGAATCCACTCTTGGATCAGGCGCACCACCTTCTTCACCATCTCTGTGAACAACTCGGTGCTGACTTCAGGCATCATGATACCGCGGCAGGTCGATTGCAGACGGGCTGCATTCTCATCGACACGGAAGATGCGCACCTTGCCGTCGGGACAGCGATAGGCTTTCAGACCTTCGAATGCCTCCTGCCCGTAGTGCAGGCAGGTAGCAGCCATGTGCAGGTTCAGATACTCGTCGGAGCAGACCTCGATCTCGCCCCATTTGCCGTCGCGATAGTAGCAACGTACGTTGTAGTCGGTCTTCATGTAGCCAAATGACAGACTACCCCAGTCTAAATTCTTCATATTCCTTTTGTGTTAAAGTTTCAATTCTGCTTGCAAAAGTAATCAAATTATTGATTATGAACAACATTTTTGCGTGAAAAGTGCCGTTTTCCCTCACTTTTCTTGTCAGTTTGCAAGGAAATGACTATCTTTGCAACAGATTTTTAACATTATTGATAAAGGAAACAATGAAGAAATTACTTTTAATGACATTCCTGGCTGTCGGTATGACGGCCAATGCTGAGGAGAATAATGAGAATGTGATGCTGAACGATGCCAATATGGTTACGTTTGCTGCCAATGACGACAATAATGGCGGTGGCGTGAAGTTGGGTCAGGGTGCGGACGAAGATGACAACTGGACGATGCACCTCGCCGTGGGTGTCGATATTCCTGTCAGCACCGGTGGTCTGGATTTCGCACCGTTCCGTTCTTGGGATATCAACTTGACTGTTGTGCAGTATGACTGGACGCCGAAGAACTCAAAGACCACGCTTTCTGCCGGTCTGGGACTCAACTGGCGTAACTACACACTGAGCGGACACGACAAGATGTTTGTGAAGGCTAATGACTTGGTCGGTGTTGTTGATCGTGATGGCACGATGTCTGAATTATCCTCTCGCGTTCATACGTCGGGTCTTTCCATGCCTCTGCTCATCAAACAGCGTTTTGGCAAGAATTTCGCCATCTCGCTGGGAGCCCAGTTGAACTGGAACTACTATGCCCGTCTGAGTAACTACTATGAGGTGGGTGATCACGAGATGGACGATCAGACGAAGAAGATCGGTCAGCGCCCCATCACCGTCGACATCCTAGGCATCGTGCATGTGGCCAAGGGTCTTGGCATCTACTGCAAGTACTCTCCGATGAGCGTGTTTAAGAAAGACAAGGGGCCTGACTTCAAGTCACTCTCCGTTGGCTTCTATTTCTAATTGACGGATTTCCGCTTCTGTCTTGGACAGTTTGTCCTTGCAGAATTTGATGAGTCGCTGTGCTTCTTTCAGTTGCACAGCGATTTCGTCTATACTGTACTCGTCGTTTTCCATCTTGCGGACGATGGCTTGGAGTTGTGCAAAGGCGACTTCGTATTTCTGTTCTTCTTTCATGTGGATGGGTATTTATGGGTTTTCCGGATGGTTCGGCTTTTCCGGATAATCCGGGATAACTTTCGACTTGACGGTGCCGTTGGCAAGGCGGGTTTCAATCTCGTCGCCGGGGCGGAGCGCAGAGGCATCGCGGAGAGCATGGCCGTCTTTGAGGGTGATGCTGAAGCCGCGACGGAGCAAAAGGGCAGGGTCGAGGCTCTTGGCCTTTTCCTCGATGAGTTGCAGGCGGTGCTTCTCGGTCATCAGGCGGCGGTCGAGGAGGATGGGGAGTCTTTCCTCAAAGGCGCTGATCTTCGACTGATAGGTGATGAGGCTCTGTCTGACGGTGGCGATAATGCGACTGTTGAGTGCATCGAGACGGGCCTCGTGGCGGGTTCTGACGGTGGTGAAGATGCGGGGGAGTGTCTCGGCGATGGCGGATAGTTGGGCTTTGAGCACAGATAGTTTCTGCAGGGTGTATCCCGTGAGGCGGTCTTGGGCATCGTTGATGGCATCGAGCACGGTCTTTAGGTGGTCGATGAGGAAGGCAGCGGCGGCAGTGGGGGTCTTTACCCGCGTGTGGCTCACCATGTCGAGGATGCTCTCGTCGCGGTCGTGGCCGATGCCGGTGATGATGGGGATGGGGAAATTGGCGACATTCTCGGCGAGGGCGAGGGTGTCGAAGCCACTCATGTCGCTCGTTGCTCCCCCGCCCCGGATGATTACCACCGCGTCGAAGCCGTCCCCTTGTGCTGCGGCGTAGATGTGTTCGAGAGCGGCGATGATGCTCTGCTCTACGCTCTCGCCCTGCATCGTGGCGGGGAAGAGGCGTGTCTCAAAGTGGAAGCCGTAGGGATTATCGGCCAGTTGGTTGCAGAAGTCGCCATAACCGGCGGCTGTCTCGGAAGAAATAACGGCGATGCACTGGCAGAAGATCGGCAGGCGCAGTTCGTGCTGGAGGTCGAAGATACCTTCGGCTTTCAGTTGGCGGATGATTTCCTGTCGCTTGCGGGCCATGTCGCCAAGGGTGTAGGTGGGGTCTATGTCCGTTACGATCCATGAGAAACCATAGGCCTCGTGGAACTGGGCATAGACTTTCAGGAGTACCTTCATGCCGGCGTGGAGGCGCTGACCTGTGGTTCGCTCGAAACCGGGGCGGATGAGCATCCACTTCGAGGCCCAGCACTTGGCGGAGGCTCGGGCGAGGGGCGTGGCGGTGCGATCTTCATCGTATTGCACGAGTTCCATGTAGCAGTGGCCGCGGCTCTCACGGCACTCTGATAACTCGGCCTCTACCCAATACTCATTGGGCATCTCGCACTCGATGACCTCGCGCACAAGGCGGTTGAGTTCCAGGAGGGTTATATGCTGCTCGCTATTCATTCTTCGGTTTGCCTAGGTATTCCTAGTTATTCCATTTTCCCGATCATATAGGCTCGCCAGAAGTTCGGGATGCCGTAGCCGTAGATGTTGTCGGGCTGGTCGTGCTGGCTGGCGGTCTGTCGCACGAGGGCGATGATGTCGAGGGCGGTCTTGCCGGGCAGTGCCTGCCATAGACAGGCGACGAGCCCTGCGACGATGGGTGTGGAGAAGGATGTTCCCATATCGCGGACGATGGTGCCTCGTCCGGAGATGAGTACCGCGGGTGAGCCGAGTGCCATCACGTCGGGCTTTACCCGTGCATCCTGCGTCGGACCCACGCCGCTGAAGGGGGCGTTTTCCTTCTGGCGGTTCAGTGCGCCCACGGTTAGGATGTCGCTGGCGTCACCAGGCACTTCTATTTTCTTCCACGGCCCCATGCCGGAGTTGCCTGCGGAACTGACGAGGATGATGCCTTTCTGCGCCAGCATCGAGGCGGAGCGCGAGATGAGGGCCGTGCGCCCGTCGAGGTCGCGCTGGCGGTAGTCGTTGTCAGTGCCGTCGTAGTTGCTGTAGCCGAGGCTGCTGCTGATGATGTCCACGCCGGCGGAGTCGGCGAATTCCGCCGCCATCGTCCAGTAGTCCTCCTCCACGGGCTGTTCGGAATGCGGGTCTTCGCTGCGCAACAGCCAGTAGCGTGCCTCGGGGGCGGTGCCTACGAGCACTTGCGGCTCGTCGGTGGCCATCGTCGAGAGTACCTTCGTGCCGTGGTCGGTCTCGCGACAGAGAATCTCGGGGACTGGCTCTTCTGATCGGAGCATGCTGAGATCAGGTGCCTGTCCCCGTGATTCTCTCCGCGATTCGTCGGGGTTCCACACGAAGTTCTTTCCCCCTACGATGTTCGCCCGTTGTAGGGCGGGTATCTCGTCGCAGTTCTGGAATCCACCGTCGATCACGGCGATGGTGATGCCCTTGCCCCGGCAGCCGATGTCGTGCAGTCGGTGTCCGCTGAGCATCTCTATCTGCTCGCGGCCGTTGCCGTAGCGGTCGCCGCGGATGCTGTCCCAGGGGTTCCATCCGTCGTGCACCTTGATTTTCGGGCCGCGGCGCTCGATGGAGTCGGGCGACTGCCATACCTGCCTGGCCTCGCTGACGAAGTCGAGACTCGCCAGGGAGCGGAGCAGCAGGGTGTCGGTGGAGCGGACGAGCACGGTGTTCTGCCAGCGCGAGGTGCCGACGAACTGCCAGTCGGGGCGATGGCGGATCGGAGGGGCAGATCCTTGGTCGCGGGTTGCGTCCTGCGCATTATTTTCCTGATTCGCCTGGCGCTCCATCTCTTTCAAGTATTTGAATGAGACAGGTAGGTCGGTGGAGTCGAGTGGGATACCTTGTCGGCGGCGGCGCTCGATGCTTTTGTGCGAGAGCCAGCGGCCGGGGTGGTCGAGTGCGTAGGCAGTGCCCTGCTTGTCGCGCAGGGTATAGCGCCAGATGTACTGCTTCGGGCCGGGATATTTCACCTTGCTCGCCGCCTGCGCCGCCGAGTCCCGCGCTGCCGTGCCGCCCAGGAGCGCCACGGCGAGGCAAATCATAAGCCTTATAGTCACCAGTTTCTTCATTCCGTCTGCAAAGATAGTGCAAATCGAGCGAAACACCAAATTAATTTGAGTTTTTCCGCCTTCGACTCCTCGCCCCTGTCTGCGGATGGATTGTCCATATTGTCGCGGAGTGTCCTGACTCCGCCGTGTTATTCTTTCGGTTCTTTCAGGCGCTCTTCGATTCTTCTGATCCTGTCGGAGATGCTGACGATCTGCATGAGCACTGCCCAGCCGACGACGGAGGCACCTACGCCGCCCACGAACGTCGCCACGGCCTGCGGGAAGGCCATATCCACGTGCGACTCCCAGATGCCCTTGCTCACGAGGGTGGTGAAGAGGATGCCGCCAATCAGCCCCACCCAGGCCACGAGCAGCAGCAGTTGTTCTATCTTTGTCCGTTTCATATCGCTCGGTGTTTGGTGGATTACTCAGTTCGTCGGGACGGCCTCGATCTTTTCCTCGATGTCAGTGACGTTCCCCTGTACCGATGTGTTAGTGAATTGTATGTCGAAGGGTTTGCCGTCGGCGTCGTAGGAGTAGTGGTTCCTGGGATACTGCGGGTTGTCAGCGATGAACTGCTCGTAGTCGTCATATTGCGTGAAGGCCTTCGGGCTGCGCTTGCCGTCGGCGTCGGTGGCGTAGACCTTTCCTCCGTCGGCCATCTTCGTCAGCGCCTCGAAGTACTGGCGCTCGAAGTAAGCCTGCTGCGCCGAGTCCATGGGCTCCTCGCTGGTTATCCCAGCCGTGGCTTTCTTCTCGGGTGCTGCCGCCTGTTCAGTTTCAATGGTCTCTGCCGAGGGAGCCTCGGTCTCTCTCTGCTTGCAACGCATGATGCTCCCCACGAGCATGAGTAACATGGCTGCAATCAAAAGCATTTGTGCATATTGTTTCTTCATAATCTTGTTGGGTTTTAAGTGAATTAATCCGTTTGTCGGCGGCAAAGATACGAATAATTTTCTAATCGGGCGCGATTTCCTCGCGGAATTTTTCGCCATATCGGAAAATAGTATTAACTTTGCAGCCGTTATATTATTAAAAAGGTAAGGATGGACAACAGGCAAGCCGCACTCGAACTGGGCCAGAAGCCCGTGGGACAACTGCTTTGGCAGTATGCCTTGCCCGCCATTGTGGCCATGACCGCCTCAAGCCTCTACAACATCATCGACCGCGCTATGATCGGACAGATCGTGGGCCCCGAGGCCATCGCCGGACTCGGTATCACCTTCCCCTTCATGAACCTGAGTGCCGCCTTCGGTGCCGCCGTCGGCGTGGGGTCCTCCACATGCATCAGCGTGAAACTGGGTCAGAAGGACTACCAGACGGCCGAGCATTTGCTGGGCAATACGGTAACGCTGAACCTCATCATCGGATTCCTCTTCATGGCCGTCTGCCTGCTGCTGCTCGACCCCATCCTGCTGTTTTTTGGCGCCTCAGAGGTCACACTGCCCTACGCCCGAGAGTTCATGGTGGTAATCCTGCTCGGTAACATGGTGACCCACATGTACTTCGGCATGAACGCCGTGCTGCGCGCCGCCGGCAAGCCCCGCCACGCCATGTACGCCACGCTCTTCACCGTCGCCTGCAACATCGTGCTCGTCGTCATGTTCGTCTGGTGGTTCCGCTGGGGTATCCGCGGCGCAGCACTCGCCACCATCACCTCGCAGACGCTTGCCCTCTGTTGGCAGATGCGCATCTTCTCCGACAAGCGTGAACTGTTGCACCTGAAGCGAGGCATCTACCGCTTGAAGGCCCAGTTGGTCAGGAATATCATCGCCATCGGCATCTCCCCCTTCCTGATGAACGTGACTAGTTGCGTCATAGTCATCTTCATGAACAACCAATTTGTGCACTATGGCGGCGACATGGCCGTGGGAGCCTACTCCATCGCCAACTCGGTGGTCATGGTGTTCTTCATGTTCGTCATGGGCATGAACCAGGGCATGCAGCCTATCGTGGGCTACAACTACGGTGCCGAGAAGTACGACCGCATGCTGCGCTGCCTGTGGATCACCATTGCCTGTGCCACAGCCATTCTCCTCGCCGGCTGGACCCTCTCGATGCTCTTCCCGCAGTGGATCGCACGTATCTTCACTACCGACGCGACGTTGCTCGGCCTCGCCGCCAGGGGCATCAAGATCGACATGCTCGTGTTTTTCGTCGTCGGCTCGCAGGCCGTCATCACCAACTTCTTCCAGTGCATCGGTAAGGTGAAGATTAGTATCTTCCTCTCACTCTCACGACAGTTGATCCTGTTGCTGCCGATGGCCTACGTGTTCCCCCTGTTCTGGGGGCTCGACGGCGTGTGGTACTCCATGCCCGCCAGTGACTTTGGCTCGTTTGCAATGACTATCCCGATATTACTCTGGTTTCTTAGAAATAAAATCAAGAAGCAATGAAACATATTATCATCAACGTTGGAAGGCAACTCGGAAGCGGCGGGCACGACATCGGAAGGATGCTCGCGCTCGACTTCCAGGCGAAGTATTACGACCGCGAGATACTCAACCTCGCTGCCAAGGAGAGCGGACTCTCCGAAAAGATCTTCGAGCAGAACGACGAGAAGAAGGGCTTCTTCCGAGGGCTGCTCAACCTGGGCATGCCCCATCTCGGCGGCGGGAGCGACAAGCCCGGAATCACCCAGGAGAGCCTCTTCCAGTTCCAGAGCGAGGCCATCCAGAAGGCCGCCAAGGAAGGATCGTGCGTGTTTGTGGGCCGCTGCGCCGACTATGTGCTGCGCGACTTCTCCAACGTGGTGAACATCTTCATCACAGCCTCGAAGGGCTATCGCATCGAGCAGATCATGAACAAGCAGCACCTCGACTTCGACGCCGCTCAGAAGTTCATCGAGCAGAAAGAGTCCGACCGTGCTTCCTACTATAATTACTATACGGGCAAGAAATGGGGCGCTGCCGAGAGTTATGACTTATGCATCGACTCCAGCATCCTCGGCTTCGTCGAGACCGAGAAACTGATTGCTGAATTTATAAGGAAAAGGTTTAAGATATAGGCAAGTCTAGGTCACCCTAGGTCTACCTAGTATAGCCTAGGAAATCCCAAATAATCCCCGCCAATGAAAAGAATAGGAATCCTCAGTGACACCCACTCCTTCTGGGACGAGAAGTACCTCCACTATTTCGAGCCTTGCGACGAGATTTGGCACGCCGGCGACATTGGCAGTGTTGAGGTCGCAGAGCGCCTTGCTGCCTTCCGTCTGTTCCGCGCCGTCTGCGGCAACTGCGACGGCGGCGACCTGCGCGTGATGTACCGCGAACAGAACCGTTTCAAGGTCGAGGATGTTGATGTGCTCATCAAGCATATCGGCGGCTATCCCGGCAACTACGACTTTTCCGTCCGCTCAACGCTCTTCGCCAATCCGCCGCAACTCTTCGTCGCCGGCCACTCGCACATCCTGAAAGTCAAATATGACAAGACCCTCGGCCTGCTGCACATCAATCCCGGTGCCGCCGGCATCCAGGGCTGGCATAAGGAGCGGACCCTCGTCCGCCTCACTATTGACGGGAAAGAATTCAAGGATCTGGAAGTAATAACATTAAGTGATAGGAAATGACTTTCCTTATAAATCATACTCATTTGTTTGATAAATAAAATAGTATAAATATGAAAAGAACAATTGTAATTACTGGTGGAGCAGGCTTTATTGGAAGCCATGTGGTGCGCCTGTTCGTGAACAAGTATCCCGAGTATCATATCATCAACCTCGACAAGTTGACCTACGCTGGCAATCTCGCCAATCTGAAGGATATCGAGAACAAGCCCAACTACGAATTCGTGAGGATGGACATCTGCGACTTCGACGCCTTCTACAAACTGATGCAGGATAAGAAGGTCGACGGTATCATTCATCTCGCCGCCGAATCGCATGTCGACCGTTCAATCAAGGATCCCTTCACCTTCGCTAAGACGAATGTGATGGGTACGCTTTCGCTGCTCCAGGCTGCGAAACTCTATTGGGAATCTCTCCCCGAGAAGTATGAGGGCAAGCGCTTCTACCACATCTCGACCGACGAGGTGTATGGTGCACTGGAATTGACGCATCCCGAGGGCATCGAACCGCCGTTTACCACGACGGCTTCTTCGTCAGAGCATCACTTAGCCTATGGTGATAAGTTCTTCCTCGAAACCACGAAGTACAATCCTCATTCTCCGTATTCCGCCGCCAAGGCATCGAGCGATCACTTTGTCCGTGCTTACCACGATACTTATGGCATGCCCGTCGTCGTGACGAATTGCTCGAACAACTACGGTCCCTATCAGTTCCCTGAGAAGTTAATCCCGCTGTTCATCAACAACATCCGCCACCGCAAGCCGCTGCCCGTCTACGGCAAGGGCGAGAACGTGCGTGACTGGCTGTATGTCGAGGATCACGCACGTGCTATCGACGTGATCTTCCACGAAGGAAAGATTGCCGACACTTATAACATCGGCGGCTTCAACGAGTGGAAGAACATCGACATCATCAAAGTGGTCATCAAGACCGTCGACCGTCTGCTGGGTCGCAAGGAAGGCGAGGACATGGATCTCATCACCTTTGTCACTGATCGTGCTGGCCATGACCTCCGCTACGCCATCGACTCGTCAAAACTCCAGAAGGAACTCGGTTGGGAACCCTCGCTCCAGTTCGAGGAGGGTATTGAGAAGACCGTCCGCTGGTATCTCGACAACCAGGAGTGGCTCGACAACGTCACCTCCGGTGACTACCAGAAGTATTACGACAATATGTACGCCAACCGCTAAAGTATGTTGCCGTGCCACGGCAATCTCCTCCTATGGATGCATTGACCCGCTCTCTCCACTCCTTCCTGGTTCGTGTAGGACTCAATCCCACGACCATCTCCCCTCAGACGGAGCACTACCTAGAGCATCTGCTCTTCCTGCTCCCGCTCGAGGACGAGGAGGCTATCACCCATTACTACGGCCTCTTTGGTTGTGAGCGTGAGTCTCTCCAAAATATTGCCAAGGAACTGGGGCTCTCGCAGGAAGATGCGATGGAGCGCATCGACCAGTGCATCCGTAAACTCGCCGTCACCCCCGAGTGGCAAATGATCAGACAAACCCAAAAGAAAAGATGAAGAAGATATTGCTTTTAGGCTCCGGAGAACTCAGTAAGGAGTTCGTGATAGCCGCTATGCGTGCAGGCCAGTATGTGATTGCCTGCGACCGTTACGACAATGCCCCGGCCATGCAGGTGGCCGATGAGCGCGAAGTGTTTTCCATGCTCGACGGCGACGCCCTCGAAGCCGTCGTTAAGAAGCATCAGCCCGACATCATCGTGCCCGAGATTGAGGCCATCCGTACAGAACGGCTGTTTAAGTTTGAGGAACAGGGCATTCAGGTGGTGCCTTCGGCCCGTGCTGTCAACTACACGATGAACCGTCGTGCCATCCGCGACCTGGCCGCCAAGGAACTGGGACTCCGCACGGCGAAGTATTACTATGCCAAGACCTTCGAGGAGTTCAAGGCTGCTGCCGATGAGATCGGGTTTCCCTGTGTCGTGAAGCCCCTGATGTCGTCGAGCGGTCACGGTCAGAGTTATGTCCACAATGACGGTGAATTGGAACAGGCTTTCCGCGAGGCGATGGAAGGTAGTCGTGGCGATGTGAAGGAAGTGATCATCGAGGAGTTCATCGACTTCGACTCCGAGTTCACGCTGCTTACTGTCACCCAGCAGCATGGCTGGCCGACACTCTTCTGTCCGCCGATTGGTCATGTGCAGAAATCTGGTGACTACCGCGAGTCGTGGCAACCGTATAAGATTAGCGACGAGGCCCTGAAACAGGCCCAGATGATGGCTGACAAGGTGACGAAGGCCCTGACGGGTGCCGGCATCTGGGGTGTGGAGTTCTTCCTGACCAAGCAGGGCGAGGTCATCTTCAGCGAACTCTCTCCCCGTCCGCATGACACGGGTATGGTGACCCTCGGGCATACCATCAATCTCTCTGAGTTCGAACTGCATCTGCGTGCCGTCCTTGGTCTGCCCATTGCTGGCATCCATCTGGAGCATGCCGGCGCGTCGGCTGTCATTCTTTCACCCAAGGAGGCTAAGACACCTGTTGACCGCTCTTTGCTCGACTACAACTTCGTCGATGCCCTGAAGGAAGACCGCACCCGCATCCGTATCTTCGGCAAGCCCGAGGCACATAAGGGCCGTCGCATGGGTGTCGTGCTCTGTTACGGTGAGGTGGATAATGATGTCAACGCTTTGCGCGACAAAGCCAAGCGCCTCGCCAAGACTGTCCTTGGCACTGATCCCTATGCGAAGTTAAGGTAAAAGGGAAGAGTGAATAATTAGTTATTGTGCTGATGGAAATAAAGTTGATTGATCTCCCCAAAATTGCAGACCCCCGCGGCAACTTGACGTTTGCCGAGGCGCAGACGATGGTGCCTTTCGAAATCAAGCGCGCTTACTGGGTCTACGACGTGCCTGGCGGCGAGAGTCGTGGCGGACATGCTCACAAGCGTCTAAAGCAGTTTGTCATAGCATTGAGTGGTTCGTTCCATGTCACCCTCGACACCGGATATGAGCGTAAGACGATTCTTTTAAATCATCCTTGGCAAGGCTTACTTATCGATATCAATACTTGGCGTACGCTGGATGATTTCTCCAGCGGAGCTGTGTGTTTGGTATTGGCTTCCGAGCATTATGAGGCCGAGGATTACATTGAGGACTATGAAGAATTCTTGAAATACGTAGGATGTTCGAAATAAGACGATACACTTCCGATCAGGCTGATGCGTGGAACCAATTCGTGGCTCAGTCTAAGAACGGCACATTCCTCATAGACCGCCGTTACATGGACTATCATTCTGACCGCTTTCACGACCACTCAATGATGGTGTATCGCCGTGGTAAACTCTATGCTCTTCTCCCTGGAAATGTCTCCGCTGATACATTTTATTCGCATCAGGGTTTGACATACGGAGGCCTCATTATGAACGAAAAGACTACTGCGGCAGAAATCATTCATGTATTCAGATTACTTAATGGTCAGTTGCGGACAGAAGGGCTGCGAAGGGTGGTGTATAAGCCTATACCATGGATATATCATAAGCAACCTTCGGAAGAGGATTTGTATGCCATTGTTGAGGTTTGCGGTGCCAGTTTGACGAGAGGTTTATCGTCAGCCATTAGTAGTGAACGACAGAATAAATGGTATCGTATTCGTGAGTGCGGGGCAAGACATGCTAAACAGACAGGTATTACTATTGAAGAGACAGAAAATTATCTTCCTTTCTGGCAGATATTGACGGCCAATCTTCGTGAGCGATATGGACTAAATCCTGTTCATTCGCTAGAGGAAATGGAAATGCTACACCATCGTTTACCGGAGAACATACGTTTGGTGATTGCCAAAGAAGAGGATGATGTGATTGGGGGGGGGGTATTGTATGTTTCTGACCGTGTGGTGCACTCTCAGTATATTGCGGCTAGCCCACGTGGCAAGCAATTGCATGCTCTTGACTATCTCTTTGAGGTGGTTATTGCAGATTCACTACGGTCGCATGCCTATTTCGACTTTGGTATTTCTACAGAAAAGCATGGTACATATCTTAATGAACAACTGATATATCAGAAAGAAGGTTTTGGAGGACGAGGAATCTGTTATGATTGGTACGAATGGACTTTATGATTAAATATCTGGACTTAAAGCGAATCAATGACCGCTATGACATGGAGTTGCGGCAGGCCTTTGACGAGGTGTTACAGAGTGGCTGGTATTTGAGAGGTGAGGCTACACACCGTTTTGAGCAGCACTATGCAGAATATATAGGTACGAAATATTGTATTGGGTGTGGCAACGGGCTTGATGCGCTGACACTGATTCTTCGTGCCTACATTGAGATGGGGGTGATGAAAGAAGGAGACGAAGTCATTGTGCCGGCAAACACGTTTATTGCGACAGTGTTGGCCATAACGAATAATCATCTGGTACCTGTATTCGTAGAACCTGACGTTGATTCTCTACAGATTGATGGATTGCTCGTCGAGCAGGCTATTACACCGAGGACCCGTGCCCTGATGATAGTCCACCTCTATGGTCGTTGTGCCTATTCAGAACATATTAGCAACATTTGTCGCCGTCATGGACTAAAACTTATCGAGGATAATGCGCAGGCACATGGCTGCACGTTCGGGAACCGTAGAACTGGTGGCTTGGGCGATGCCGCTGGCCATAGTTTCTATCCTGGCAAGAATCTTGGTGCCTTGGGTGATGCAGGGGCTGTCACAACCAATGACGCTCAACTGGCAGATGTCATCAGGACTTTGGGTAATTATGGCAGTGAACAGAAGTATGTCCATGACCATATTGGATGTAATTCAAGAATAGACGATTTTCAGGCTGCCGTCCTTGATGTCAAATTACGGTATCTGGATGTCGCTAATATGTATCGTAAGCAAATTGCTTCTATTTATATTGATAAGGTGAAGAACAATCTTATTCATGTCTCATCATCTGATCGCGATTCTGTTTGGCATATTTTCCCGATATTCTGCAAACGGCGCGACGAGTTGAAACATTTTCTGCATGTCAATGGAGTGGAGACACAAATACACTATCCCATACCACCGCATAAGCAGCAATGTTATTCTGATATGAATAATCTATCGTTACCTATTACAGAGAAACTTTGCTCTACAGAACTCAGTATCCCATGTAATCAGGAGATGTCTGTTGATGATGGGCTGTATATTGTAGACTTGCTAAATAGTTTTTCGTGATGTTCTAATATTTCATTTTATTGATGCGTCCTCATCAATGGTTGAAAAAACTGTTTGTTTTCCTGCCCATGTTCTTCAGCGGGAATATGCATAATGGCAGATATTCTTATTGGTTTGGATACTACTTTTTGTCATCATAATCAATTATTGAGTTTGCTGAGGTAATAATATTTGGAATACCTCATTTTCCCATATCAGATTGTAATGGTGTCTTATAACGAAATCATTGAAAAGTTTGATCTTCTTGTTCTTATGTAAATAGGTTTCTTCTGCAAATACGTTATTCCAATTGGGATCGTATTTGTACCATTGTGGTATGATAGATTTGTCTCGGACAATGACAGGGAGTTGGCTGTGCTCCTGTTCTGCTCTCTGAAACTGATACTCCATATTTTTGGAATCATATGTCCATACCCATGGATTGTATAAGTACGGACGAGTGCATGTAAGAAAATGCAATGAAGGTGAATTTTGAAAACAGAGTACGTAATCATCCTTCTTTGTGTATTTTGATAATTCGTGCAAAAGTGAATTTAATAGAAGTCTATTACGTTCTGTTGTGAAGGTTGTGGCTAGGGTGGCGTCTATCATATAGGTCTTCTTCCATCTTGGACCATCATCAAAATAACATTGATAGAGTATTTGCTTGGCACCACGAATGTAAAAAAAGGCTATTAGGATTATGGCAATGACAGAGCCGCATCTGTGCAGCCTAATATCAGAAATAGTATTAATTTCTTTCCAAACAAAACCTGTCAATATTGGAACTGCCAAATAAAGGCTGTTTTCTCCCATATTGTTTATTCCGAAATCGCTACCGATTGGTAATGTGTGAAGTATAATGATTGCAATAGTTGCAATGTATACGTATTCGCGATTGTAGCGTTGAGAGCATACAACCCATAACCATCCAAGTGAACAAAGAAGGTATATTGTATGTGTATTGTTATGATAGCCGGTAGTGAAGATGGATTTGTAGACATTGAGATAAGTTATTGCCATTGTTCCTAAATTGTGGGTGCTATCTGCACTTGATGAAGCAGATAATCCGCTGTTGATAGCATTCATATAAATATGGACGTGGCCCAATAATAACATTATTAGTATAATAAAAACAAGTCCAATTAGAAAACCTCCACTCCCAGATAAAAGCAAGAATATGGCTTTGTTTATGTTCCTGTTATAGATGTAAAAAGGTATCAACAAGAATACCAATGTTATTAGTGATATATTAGGAAGTCTGGCAAAAACGTTACAGCCAAGAATAATACCACTGATGATCATCCATCTCCAATCGTAGTTTTTTACGGCCTTGAATAGTGTTGTTGCTGCGCATACGGAGAGAAAGGCTGATAGATAGTTATGATAGAAGATCATTATTCCGTAATATGAACAGAAGAATGATGCCCAAATACCGACAACTATACTCCAAGAATTGAAATAGGGACGGAGCAATCTCCATATAATTAGTGATGTAAGGGTAAGAACAATACTTGTAAGAAGTCGGAAGGAATATATACCGCCCCAGCCAAATAGGTAGTTCCATACACCTCCTATTAAATGGGTCAGATAATAAAGAAACAGATATTCAACAGATTCGGGATCGTTGAAGATCTGTTGATGTCCAGTCAGACTCCAACCCTCATCTGCCATGTCAAAGCCTTGGAGACCTATTATTGCATGGTAGATGAGGGACGATAGAATTATTAAATATGTAAAAAAACGTTCTTGATGAGTATTCATTTCTTGTTGTTTTGATTACCGCACTCTTCCAATTCCGTACTCATTCTGGCAGCAGGAGAATAGTTGCGCTGCGAGCGGCCTGCGCGCCCATCACCAAGACCTGCGCTATGTCAGCAGTCTTCGACGGACCGCTGATAAACGTGCCGTAGCCGTCGTAGGTCTCGTCGAACCTGATGCGCTTGTAGGCCTCGTGCATATTGTTGACAATCTGACTTTTCGGCAACAGGATGACAAGGTTTTCGGAAATGAAACAGACGGCTTTCTCCTTCATCTGCTGGGGAATCCAGATGCAGGCGTTCTCGGCTACGCCGAACTGTCCGCGGATTATGCCCACGTCGGTGCCGTTCAGGTTGCTGGCTTGGCCTACGGTGTCTGGATTTCTCGTGGTGATGGTAATCTCAGGCAGGTTGGAGGCGATTTCCTTGGCATCGGGGTACATCTCGCGGACAAGGGCGTTGATGTTCTGGCCTTCCTTCACTTCTATCACATGTCCGCCCACACTCTCCGTCATCTTGATGAACTGCACCAGCGGGTCGGGGTAAGTGATGGCGTTGATGTCACTTAGGTCGGGCATGTCGTATTTCTCTCTGACATTCGCCTTATACCTCTTTAATATATCTTCCTTGTTACTCATTTCTCTAAATCTTTAATCAATTTGTGAAACGGTTTCTTCGGGAATTCCATCATCTTGTGGCCCTCAACCCAGGGGTTCAGACTGCAATTCATTAGCGGCGAGGGGATGATGTTCGCCCAGTGGGCGAGAGCAGTGCCAAGGTTATATATGCCGCTGCTGCCGTAAATCATACCCATACCCTTGCACATCAGTTTCTTCTGCGGATTGGCTGTGCCGAAATCATCGAGTTGCTGGCGCCACTGGTAGATCTGGTCGCCGAGGTTCACCTTCACTGGGCAGACCGTCTGGCAACTCAGACAGAGTGTGCAGGCCGAGACATTGCCGGAATGCTTCTGTACGTCGCGGAGCATCCCAAGGTTGATACCGATGGGGCCAGGGATGAAGTAACTGTACGAATAACCGCCTGAGTGCCGATAGACGGGACAGGTGTTCATGCACGAACCGCAACGGATGCACTTCAGGGCTTCCCAATGCTCGGGATTGCCAATCCACTCAGAACGTCCGTTATCTACAAGTACGATATGCATCGGATGTGCCGTCGGACGAGCCTTGCGGAAATGGCTCGTAAAGGTCGTCGTCGGTTGACCGGTTCCTGCGCGGCAGAGCATCCGCTGGAAGACGGCCAGACTGTCGTAGTTGGGGATGATCTTCTCTAATCCGATGGCGGCGATGTGCAGTTTGGGACAACTCGTGCTCATATCGGCGTTGCCCTCGTTAGTACAGACCACGATGTCACCCGTCTCGGCAATGCCGAAGTTGCCACCTGTCATGCCTGCGTCAGCCGTCAGGAACTCATTGCGGAGACTCAGTCGTGCCACGTAAGTAAGGTATGTGGGATCATGGTTGCCCTTCTCGCTGCCGAGTTTCTCCTCAAACAGTTCGCCCACATCGTCGTGGTTCAGGTGGATGGCGGGCATCACGATATGACTCGGTTTCTGGCCTTTCAACTGGATGATACGCTCGCCGAGGTCGGTCTCCACCACTTCGATGCCGTGCTGCTCCAAGTAGGGATTCATCTCACATTCTTCCGTCAGCATCGACTTCGACTTGACGAGTTTCTTCACGTTGTGGTCCTTCAGGATACCATAGACGATCTCATTGAACTCACTGGCATCCTTCGCCCAATGAACGATACAGCCGTTCTTCTCGGCATTGGTGGCAAACTGGTCGAGGTACTCGTCGAGGTGGGTGATGGTGTGGCGCTTGATCTGTGAGGCTTTCTCGCGTAACTGCTCCCACTCGTTGAGTCCGTATGCCATATTGTCACGCTTCGACCGTACGGCCCAGAAGGTGGCATCGTGCCATTTGGCGTAGGTCAGGTTCTTCAAGAATTCTTTCGCTGCTTTACTATGTCCTGTACTCATAATCCTGCTGCTAAAATCTCTGCTACATGCTTAAACTCCACATTTAGGCCTTGTTTCCTGGCAACGCCCGCCATATGCATCAGACAAGAACAGTCGGGACCTGTGATGAATCGTGCACCGGTCTTCATGTGCTGCTGTACCTTGTCCAGTCCCATCTGCGCACTCACAGCCGTCTCCTCCACGGAGAACATGCCGCCGAAGCCACAGCACTCGTCGGGGCGCTCAGGCTCCAAGACCTGAATGCCTTCTACCAGATTCAGCAAATCCTTGATCTTGTTGAACGGTGTCACATGTTCCTCACTGGGCGAACTCAGTCCTAACTCTCTCACACCGTGGCAGGAGTTGTGCAGACTCACCTTATGGGGGAAGGCGCCGAGTGGATGATTCACCTTTACCACATCGTGCAGGAACTCTACCACATCCATAATCTTGCCGGAGGTTACGCACTCGTGCTTGCCTTCCAGCAGACGGGGATAGTTGATCTTGACGAATGCCGTACAACTCACGGATGGGGCTACGACATAGTTGAACTCCTTGAACTTGTCCTCAAACTTTTCTGCCAAGGGGATGGCCTGTTTTTCAAAACCAGCATTGGCCATCGGCTGTCCGCAGCAGGTCTGGTTCAACGGATAGGTTACATCGAGACCAAGATGTTTCAGCAATTTATAGGTGGCTACACCCACTTGGGGATATACCACGTCTACGTAACAGGGAATAAATAATCCGATTTTCATTATGCTATCAGTGTATTATTCTCTTTTTTAGTTATTCATGGGTACAAATATAGTGAAAATAATCCAAAAAAATTAATAATAAGGTATTTTGTACCGTATTTTTATGCTTTATTAAAACAAAATGCGTACCTTTGTGGCATATTATTTGCAGAAAAATCAGTGTGAAACTAATTATTTGAAAAAATGGATTATAACAACGAACTGAATTTTGGAACGTCAATGACGCGGGATCGTGAACTCTCTATGTCGGAGGCCTTTCCTATTTTAATGCGAAAAGTGTATGTGTGGATGTCGCTGGCATTGGCTATTACTGGCATCACGGCCTATAGCGTAGCCAACAGTCCCGGTGTCCTGTCGGCTATCTATGGCAATCAGATTGTCTTCTGGGGATTAATCATCGCCGAGTTGGCTCTGGTATTTGTTATCAGCGGTGCCATTAACCGTCTCTCCCTGACGACAGCCACCCTGTTGTTTGTGCTCTATTCTGTCATCAATGGTGTGGTACTTTCTTCCATCTTCCTGATTTATACGATGACCTCTATCGCCAGTGTGTTCTTTATCACGGCTGGCACATTTGCGGTCATGGCATTCATTGGCTATACCACGAAGACCGATCTCACGTCGATGGGTAAGATTCTGATGATGGCCATCATCGGACTGATCATTGCCTCGCTTGTCAATGTCTTCTTGGTAAAGAGTTCTGGTTTCGATTTGATTATCAGTTATGTCGGTGTGCTGATCTTTGTTGGTCTCACAGCTTATGACTCCCAGAAAATAAAGAATATGTTGCAGATGGCACCTGATGCTGGTGAGGCTGCCCAGAAACTTGCTTTAGTGGGAGCACTTTCGCTCTATCTTGACTTCATTAACCTCTTCATCTATTTGCTTCGTATCTTGGGTAGGAGAGAGTAAATAGAAATGAGAATTTACAAAAAATGGCCTATGCCTATATATTAATAAGGTGTAGGCCATCATTTTGTCAACAAAGTGGAAAACTTTTGTTAAATGATGAAAAAAGTTGGTGAAAAATTTGGATGGTATTGAAATAGTTCGTACCTTTGCATCCGCTTTCGCCCATTTTCGTGGGCGTTTAGTGTGAAAGAAAGAGTTCTTTGAAAGATTTACATAGACAGAAGTAGTACAAGAAGCGAGTGCCTATATATATAATAATATGTATTGGCGCTTGGGTATAAGAAACAAACCGTTTAATTCTTGAATTATTTGGATAGTCGTTCTG
>JAFWTK010000081.1 GCA_017518935.1 Prevotella sp. | reverse complement strand
GGATGGCACGATGTTCGGCGAGGAATACACCCTCGTCAGCGTCGCCGACTATATCCTCACCCACACACCAGGAAACACCGTCAGCAATCTCTCCTCTACCCGTGCCCTGCGCGATGTCACGGAGAAGCACGGCGGCAAATACACGGCCGCTGCCGTTGGCGAGGTGAATGTCACCACGAAGATGAAGGAAGTTGGTGCTGTCATTGGCGGCGAGGGCAATGGTGGAGTCATCTATCCTGAGAGCCACTATGGCCGTGATGCCCTTGTCGGCATTACGCTCTTCCTATCGAGTCTCGCCCAGAAGGGCTGCACCGCCTCAGAGTTGCGCAAGACATTCCCAGACTACCAAATTGCCAAGAACCGCATCGACCTCACTCCAGAGACTGATGTTGATGCCATCCTCGTGAAGGTCAAGGAGATGTTTGCCAAGGACAATTCTGCTGTCGTCAACGATATCGACGGTGTGAAGATCGACTTCCCCGACCGCTGGGTTCACCTCCGCAAGTCGAACACCGAGCCGATTATCCGTGTTTACAGCGAGGCCCAGACGATGGCACAGGCCGACGAACTCGGCAAGAAACTGATGCAAGTGGTCTACGACATGCAATAAGATAATAAAAACTCCCGCCGGTTGGCGGGAGTTTTTCTTTTATTCCATAAGCGCGTTCTTTTCGAGCGTCCAATCCTTGCGCTTGGATAGTTCGTTGTCCTTGCCCTTGAACATCTTGGCAGCCTGCTGGTCGCCCTTCAACTGCCAGTTGAGCCAGGCGAGGGCCACCACGGAGAACTCACCGCCATGAGGCTGACGGTAGGTACCACCGTGACCTACAGGGAAATTGGCTGCACAAGCCGCCACATGGTCGATGCGGTGGAAATCGTCCATGCCATTGCCATAGGCGATGTCTGTTTCACCACCGAGGAGGTACATGATTGGGGTATGAATCTCCTTCAGTTTCGACTTCGGGGGCATGGGCATGCCACCTACTGCAGAACCGGCATTCTCTGTATTGAAGAGTCCGCTGTTGCAGATCATCAGGGTCTTGATACGGGGGTCGGCACAGTTGAAGAGGGTCTGCAAACCGCCACACGACATACCGGCAACACAGATGTTCTTTACATCTATCTTATTATAATAAGGTGACTTGGGGTCGGCATTCTGCGCAATAATCCAGTCCATCGACTCTATCTGCTGCTCTGTGGTCGACATCGGACCGCGATAGGGCTGTTCATCCATGGGGATAAAGCCTGTAGCCAGCACGATATAGCCGTAAGAGGCAATCTCGTTGAGGAAGTTCACATGTTCCCAAGGGGAATTGGTGCAGGCACCATTACCCCATACCAACACGGGCAGGGGATTGTTCTTACCGAACTTGGAGAGATCCTGGGGGACAAAGATGGTGTGAGCCGCCAGCGAGGGATCGTCTTGCATAATGGCCTTATAAGGGCCTGTTCCGCCGTCTTCGAGAATACGGGAAGCGGCATTTGCCAGTGTCAGCGACATCAGGGCTGCAACCAGACAGAGCATTCGTTTTGCTTGCATAATCTTGATAGTTTTTATGAGTTAAATATGGTTTTATGCCGCAAAAATAATAATAAACTCGGAAAAAAACAAATTTTTCCGAGTTTTTTCCGAATTTATACCAGTTGCCGGGCTCGGTCTAAGGCAATATTGATATGCGAACAGATATTGTCCTCACCGAGCATCGCGTCGAAACCCGCCTTATGGAGCACGGTCTGTACCGTAGGATTCACACCCGAGAGCACCACCTGAATTCCTTCCTGCTGTGACATCAGACAAAGGTTTGTCAGGTTATGGATACCCGTAGAATCGACAAACGGCACCTTCCGCATACGGATGATGCGCACCTTCGGACGCTGATGGCGCAAGGCACCCATGATCTCCTCGAACTTATTACCTGCTCCGAAGAAGTACGGCCCATTGATCTCATAGACCTCCACACCCTCAGGAATCGTCAGGTGCTCCAGATTACCCAACTGGAAGTCGCTGTCTTCCTCGGCAGGATCGATCTCGTCGCTGATGACCTTGACATCGGTGGTCTCAGCCATCCGGCGCATGAAGAGCAGACAAGCACAGATGAGTCCCACCTCGATGGCGATGGTAAGGTCGAAGATGACAGTCAAAAGGAAAGTCACCCAGAGCACGATGATGTCGCTCTTGGGGTTCTTCATGATGGAGAAGAAAGAGCGCCAGCCGCTCATGTTGTAACTGACGATGACCAGTACACCTGCGAGACAAGCCATCGGGATATACTGTGCCAACGGCATCAGGAAGAGGAAGATGAGCAACAACACAGCCGCATGGATGATGCCGGCCACAGGGGTGCGTCCACCATTGTTGATATTGGTCATCGTACGGGCGATGGCTCCCGTAGCAGGGATTCCACCGAAAATGGGCGAAGCCAGATTGGCAAAGCCCTGGGCTATGAGTTCGGTGTTCGAATGATGCCGGTCGCCGATGACACCATCCGCCACCGTAGCAGAGAGCAGTGACTCAATCGCACCAAGGATGGCAATGGTGATGGCTGGTGACACGAGGCCCTTGACGACCTCCCATGTCAGTAAAGGCACCTGCGCACCCGGTATCTGGTTCGAGATAGAAAAGCGGTCACCGATGGTCTCAATAGAGGTCACGCCAGCATACTGTTTCAGCAATAGAGCGGCTATGGTCATCAGAATGATGGCAATCAGACTACCAGGCAGTTTTGATAGCAGTGAAAAGCGATGAGTGATAAGTGATAAGTAACGGGAGATTTTTGGCCAGAGGGCGATGACGGCCACACTCAGCACCCCTACACCAGCGCTCCACCAGTCGATGGTGGAAAACGAGCCAACATAGGCAATCCATTTCTCAATGAAGTCGGAAGGCACCTGCGACATCGTCAGCCCCAGCAGATCCTTGATCTGTGTGGTGAAGATGGTCAGGGCAATGCCTGAGGTAAAACCCACCACAATCGGATAGGGAATATACTTGATGATGGTGCCTAAGTGGAGGATGCCAAACAGGATAAGGAACACGCCTGCCATGAGCGTGGCGATGGTCAAGCCCTCAAAGCCATACTGCTGGATGATACCATATATAATTATAATGAATGCACCCGTAGGACCACCTATCTGAACCTTCGACCCGCCGAAGACGGAAACTACAAGTCCTGCCACTATGGCAGTGATGATACCCTTCTCTGGGGTGACGCCTGAGGCAATACCAAAGGCAATGGCCAGCGGGAGCGCGACAATACCAACAATGATACCCGCCAGCAAGTCGGTCGTGAACTGTTTCCGGTTATAATTCTTCAGCGTGGAAAACAGTTTCGGCTTGAACTCTAAAGTTGTCATAATCTGTTAATTATCTTGAAAACAGTTGCAAAAGTAAGAAAAAAGTTAAAAACCTCAAAGAGAATGAACAAGTTAATGAAAAATACCCTAAATTTGTTGCCGAAAATCAATTTGAGAGAGAAAGTTCACATTATTAATCATTAAAATTTGAAAGCAATGAGAAAAATCATGTTCGCAGTGATGGCTATGATCGCCATCGGATTCACATCTTGTGGTAACAAGGCACAGGCTCCTGCCGAGGCTGCTGCTGAGGAAATTGTATTCAATGCCGAGGAAGAGGCTGCTGCCAGCATCAGCGCCCTGACAGAGCAGATTGAGGCTCAGGATGCCAACAAGTTCCAAGAGGTGCTTGCCGCCGTCCAGGAGAAAATCAAGGAGATTATCGGTTCCAATCCTGAGGTTGCCAAGGAGTATGTCGCCAAGGTGCAGGACTTCCTGAAAGAAAATGCCGAGAAGATCAAGGCTTTCGCTGGTGAGAATGCTGCCGTTCAGACGGCCCTTGCCGCCATTACAGAAGCCCCTGCCGACGCTGTGGTCAACAGTCTGATGCAGGCCGTTGATGGTGTGAAGGATGCTGCCGGTGAGGCTGTCGACGCTGCCAAGGACGCTGTCGAGGACAAGGCCGAAGAAGTTAAGGACGCTGCCAAGGACGCTGCCAGCGATGCTGTTGATCAGGCTGCCGATGGCGCTAAGAAAGCACTGGGACTCTAATCAATATGAAGAGACTTTTTTTCATCATCACGGCATTCATGGCGACACTCGCTGTGAATGC
>JAFWTK010000080.1 GCA_017518935.1 Prevotella sp. | reverse complement strand
TCTTTGCACCCGATTTTATCGATAAAACAAGAATATGAAGAAAGTTTTGGTGCCACTGATGGCAGTGGTGATACTTGCCCTGATAGCCGGGGCTGCTTGACTCTTTATGGACCTGCAGCAGCAAAAGCAGGTGAATAAGGATATGCAGGAACTGGCGGAACTCGACAAGCAGGAGATGGAGAACGAATACGAGCGCTTTGCCTTGCAGTATAGCGAGATGAAGACGCAGATCAACAACGACTCCATCGTGGAGCAGTTGACGCAGGAGCAGATGAAGACTCAGCGACTTCTGGAAGAGTTGAAGCGGGTAAAGGCTGACGATGCCCGTGAGATTACCCGTCTGAAAAAGGAACTCGCCACGGTGCGTGAGGTGCTCCGCAGTTACATCATCCAGGTGGACTCGCTGAACCGTCTGAATGAGAGTCTGAAAGAGGAGAACAGTCGCGTCAGTGCCGAACTGGAGCAGCGCAATGCCCAAGTGGCAGGCCTGAGCAGTGAGAAGGCATCGCTTTCGGAAAAGGTGGCCATCGCCGCCCAACTGGATGCGACGAATATCAGTCTCTCGCTGCTGAATAAGCGCGACAAGCCCACGAAGAAACTCAAGGACACCAAGAAGATGCAAGTCACCTTCACCATCACGAAGAATGTCACAGCCTCGAATGGTAACCGCACTGTCTATGTGCGCATCCAGAACCCTGGCGGCAACACTCTGAGCGGTGGTGGCTCGTTCCCCTACGAGAACAGAAACCTGCAATACTCGATGAAAAAGTCCATTGAGTACACGGGTGAGGAAGTGACGGTAAGCACCTACTGGGATGTCACCCAGATGCTGGAGGGCGGACAGTACCGTGTCAGCATCTTTGCCGATGGCAATATGATCGGATCCAGAACGTTCAACTTCGAATAAAATTAGGAATTAGTAATTAGAAATTAATAATTATGATTACCTATGAAAAGATAATTGTGAATAGACTAATTGGATTAGTTCTGCTTGTTGGGGCGGTGATGCCTGTCAGTGGCCAGCGACTATTGACACTTGACAGTTGTCGGGCGATGGCACTGCGCAACAACAAACAGATGCGTATCTCGCAAGTCAAGCAGGATGTGGCTGCGAATGCTCGTAAGGCGGCACGCACCAAGTATCTGCCACACGTGAGTGCCGTTGGAACCTATGAGCACACCAGTCGTGAGATTTCTCTGTTGAATGATGCTCAGAAGAGTATGTTCCCTAACCTGGGTACTGCTATGGTCACAGGTATGCAGCCACAGATGCAGGGACTCTCGCAGGTTTTGACCCAACTGGGTGGTACCTTCGTTCAGATGGGATTGCCCGCTGCTCAGGTGCAACAGACGATGGGTGGCTTGCAGGCACAGATGCAGGAGGGTATCACGAACCTGGCAGGACAACTGAATGCCATCGGTGCTGATATCGTGGAGGCCTTCCATACCGACAC
Organism: Prevotella sp.; assembly: GCA_017518935.1. Classification (GTDB taxonomy): domain Bacteria; phylum Bacteroidota; class Bacteroidia; order Bacteroidales; family Bacteroidaceae; genus Prevotella. Next base: position 2,495 of record JAFWTK010000080.1, on the reverse strand, counting down.
TCGTAATATGTGGGCAGGATCGATCCTGCTGACACAGCCTGTCTTCATGGGTGGAGCCATCATCGCGATGAACAAGATGGCTGACATCAGTGAGAGTCTGGCACAGAACTCCACTGAGGCCAAGCGACAGGCCACGCTCTACAAGATAGACCAGGCCTACTGGCAGGTGGTGTCGCTGACACATAAGAAGAAACTTGCAGACGGCTATCTGGACCTCGTGAAGAAACTCGACTCGGATGTCAGTAAGATGATCGAGGAGGGTGTGGCTACCCGCAGCGAAGGCCTGAGTGTGAGTGTGAAAGTGAACGAGGCAGAGATGGCTGTCACGAAAGTCAACGATGGTCTGGTGCTGTCGAAGATGCTGCTCTGCGAACTCTGTGGCCTGCCTGTCAATGAGGATATCACCCTCGCCGACGAGAATGCTGAGGAGATCTCCGTGTCATCCGGAATTACTGGGTTATCCGGTAATACCACCGATATCGCCCTGAATTGCCGCCCTGAACTGAAGATGCTCCAAAATACCATAGATCTCTCCAAGCAGGCTACCAATGTGCTGAAAGCAGGCAATCTGCCACAGGTGATGCTCACGGGTGGCTACCTCATCACCAATCCCAGCCTGTATAACGGCTTCGAGAAGAAGTTCCGTGGGTTGTGGAATGTGGGCGTGATGGTGCGGGTGCCAATCTGGAACTGGGGCGATGTGGCCTATAAGGTACGTGCCTCCAAGGGTGCCACCAGCATTGCCAGTCTCGAATTGGAAGAGGCTCGCGAGATGATTGAGTTGCAGGTGAACCAGAACACCTTTCGTGTGTCTGAGGCCAACAAGAAACTCACGATGGCGAATGCCAACATCGCCCGCGCTGAGGAGAATCTGCGTACGGCAAACCTCGGTTTCAAGGAGGGTGTTATCACCCCCACCACCGTGATGGAGGCTCAGACTGCTTGGTTGCAGGCACAGTCGCAGAAAATCGATGCAGAAATAGATGTCAAACTTAGCCAGGTCGACTTGCAGAAGTCCCTCGGCACATTAGAATAATACCATTATGTCAGCAAATAGTCAACATAAGAACATCCTGCTTGCCATTGTTGGTTTTGTAGCAGTAATCATTATCGTAGCCCTCATCGGATTCTTTGCCCTCGACCGGGAGCCCAATGTCATTCAGGGGCAGGTGGAGGTCACGGAGTACCGTGTGTCCAGTAAAGTACCGGGTCGTATCCTCGAGATCCGTGTGAAGGAGGGCGACTTTGTGAAGGCTGGTGATACCCTCGCCATCCTCGATGCCCCTGAGGTGCGTGCCAAGATGGAACAGGCCCGCAGTGCCGAGAATGCCGCTGCCGCCCTCGAACTGAAAGCCCAGAACGGGGCCCGCAAGGAACAGATCCAGGGTGCCTTCTCCGTGCTCCAGCAGGCGAAGGCCGGTTTCGAGATTGCCGAGAAATCGTATGGTCGCATCCAGCGGCTCTTCGACGAGGGCGTTGTCTCTGCCCAGAAGCGTGATGAGGTCTATGCCAACTACAAGGCGATGGAGGCTCAGATGAAAGCCGCCCAGAGCCAGTACGACATGGCTGTGAATGGTGCCCGTATGGAGGACAAGATGGCTGCTGCCGCCCAGGTGGGGCGTGCCAAGGGTGCCGTCAACGAGGTGAACAGTTATATCCACGAGACGGTGCAGGTGGCTCAGAAAGACGGTGAGGTGAGTGACATCTTCCCGAAGGTGGGCGAACTGGTTGGCACTGGCTCTCCCATCATGTCGATTGCCGTGATGGACGATATGTGGGGCACGTTTAATGTCCGCGAGGATCAGTTGAATGACATGAAGGTGGGCGATGAGTTTACTGCCTTCGTGCCAGCCTTTAACAAAGAGGTGAAGATGAAAGTCTATTACCTGAAGGATCAGGGCTCGTATGCTGTGTGGAAGGCTACGAAGGCCAACGGCCAGTACGACTTGAAGACATTCGAGGTGAAGGCCCGTCCCGTCGAGAAACTCGAAGGCCTCCGACCTGGTATGAGCCTGATAATTAGAAATTAGAAATTAGTAATTATGATTACTGGAGTCCTCCCAGAGAGCATGGTGTTGTCATAATTCTTAAGAATGACTTATCTGAGAAACATTTGGCGTATCGCGAAGCGTGAGTGCAAGATTCTGTGGAAGAATCCCATTTACGGTTTCTGTATGGTCGTTTTCCCACTTCTGGCACTGTTTTTCTTTACATCGCTGATGGACGACGGCCTGCCTACGGATATGCCCGTCGGCATCGTCGACCTCGACAATACCTCCACCTCGCGCAGCCTCGTCCGTCGTCTCGATGCGTTCCAGAGTTCGCAGGTGGTGGCGCGTTATCCGAGTGTCGCTGAGGCGCGTCAGGCCATTCAGGACAATGAGATCTACGCCTTCCTCTACATCCCTAAGGGCACAACGGAGGCACTGCTCTCCTCGCGTCGCCCCAAGATATCCTATTATTACAACCTCGCCTCCATCATGTCAGGTTCACTG
>JAFWTK010000006.1 GCA_017518935.1 Prevotella sp. | reverse complement strand
GGATATGGCTTCATCTGAAGCGAAATCCAGCCGATTACGGTCAAAGGGTGCTACGCCGTCTCCATATTCCAAGTAGAGAAGGGCACGGGCTGCCTGATAATAATATTCATTGTCAGTGGTTTTCGTGGCGATATCCTCATAGACTGTCGGAAAATAGTCTGATGCTACGGTTGCAGGTACTTCCCTGCCATTCAGCAGATAGACACCTCTGAAAGCAATCTTTGCTAAATGGGAGCGTTTTAAAACGCCCTCAACATTTGTCTTTCCGTTCTCTTTTGAACCACTCAGCACGGTACGTTCGCATAAGAATGCGGTTGCGGCATAGTAGATACTGGAGGATGGTATGTCTGAAAGGTCGCAGTCGCCAGTCATCGTTGCCCCCTCGGTGGTAAACGACCAGACAGGGCTTTGCGGCACGAAATCATACGCAGAAGTAGAATAGACATACACCCGCCAATAATAGGTGGTGCCTTCTTTAAGGTTGGTGAAGTCGGGAGTAGGAGTATTGGACACCCTCCAGGAACGATAGTTACTCATATCAGCACGCTCGCTAAGGCGTATCTCGAACAGGTCGCCAAAGGTCCAGCCCTTGCAACTTGCACTGACAAACAGTCCCAGTCCCGTTGCTCCGTCGGCAGGGTCGGGTGAGTGAAGGGGATAGTTCTGGGCAATAACGTGCTGTGACAAAATGAGACACAGCAATGAAGTGATAAAGCGTACGGTGTGATTCATATTACTGCCCTCCTACTTTTGTAAAATAATGTTCGCAATCTGAATAATGTCGGCAACATTAATTACGTTGTCCTTATTGACATCGGCCAGTTGTTTAGAGAAATTTGTGGAAGGCTTACCCATGATGTAGTTGACCACTTCCACGATATCGGTTGCATTCACCATACCGTCGCCATTGACATCTCCAGTCTTTTTGTCGGTGAAGGACTTAAATATCTTGGAAAGGCGGTTGCCAAGATCGTCGTAAGTATAATAAGTTTCTCCCAATGGTGACACCACATGGATGAGGCGATTTTGTTTGTCATACTCGTATGTGGTCTTCTGCTCTTGCTGGGCTGATGACAATTGACAGAAACCTGTCAGGAACAAGATTGCTATCAGCGACCTTTTATTCCACTTCACTATTTTCATACTTCATTGCATTTGGGTTAATAATCCAATAATTGTGCTGCAAAGATAAAAAATAATATTGAATCAGCCAAAATTTCACAAAAACCAAAATCTTAATAATTGTGAAATCAACCTTTGTATCGACAAAAGGAGCCTGTATGACGAATTTGTTTGGACGGTATTATTTTTTTTCTTATCTTTGCAGCACATTACAACAAATTTAATACAGAAATAAATGTTAAGACTGATTGATCAACGAACGCTGAATCTCACTCTGAGTGAGATATCAGGGCTTCGGAAGTCGAAAAAAGGGAAAGATATCGAAGATATTTTCCTTGACAATGTGAGTCACGAGATAAGAACACCCCTGAATGTCATCATCGGACTAAACGACCTGCTCAACGGTGTAGCCGGACAACACATGGAGGAGGACGAGAAACTGGTGTTGAAGGAACATATTCACAAGAATGCAGACCGTCTGCTGACGGTGATGGATGACATCCTCGACCTCTCACGGATGGAAAAGGGGACACTGCAGTTGCATAAGACGGTGGTGAGTCTGATGGAGGTCTGTTTCAAGGCCCGTGAAAGCGTGAAACACCTCGTGCGTAGCAATGTCAAGTTGCAGCACGAATATCCAGTTGCTTTGAAAGACACCTTAATATATACTGATGCGAGACGTTTGGAACAGGTCATGCATAATTTCCTGGAGAACGCCTGCCGACACACTTACAGTGGCACCATTACCCTTCGTGTGAAAGAATACCAAGACAATGAGACGAAGCAGCCGATGCTGCAGATTCGTGTTGACGATACGGGTGTGGGTGTGCCTCATGAACAGCGTGACCTGTTGTTTTTGCCGTTCCGTAAGGTGGATGGCAAGTCAGAGGGCCTGGGCATGGGGCTGGCCATCTGTAAGCGGATAGCCAAGATGCTTGGTGGAAATACATACTATGATGAATACGCGAAAGAGTGCGGTTCGAGTTTCGTGCTCGAGATGCCATTCGACAAGGTGTGACTCTGCGGAGTCGCACCTTAATTTTTTAATAATAATAGTTGAAAAAGTGCAAATTAATAGGATTATTTGTTTTTTTTTCCTACTTTTGCGCTCAAATGGCGATTCGTTACACGAGAAAAGAGGAGATATGGAATGCTTCGTCGCATGGCGGAGGTATCTTGCTGGGGGTAGTCTTTGGCGTGATTTTCCTGGTGTGGTGCTTCCAGAGCGACAACAACTGGGCGAGGGTAGGGGTGATCCTCTATCTCTTCGGTATGCTCGGCTCGTATATCGCCTCGACACTCTATCATGCCCTGCCAGCATACGATCGCTATAAAGGTCTGGGAGGTCATCGTTCCAAATGGAAAGAGCGTTTGCGTAAGTGGGACCATGCAGCCATCTACTGGCATATTGCAGGTTCTTATTCTCCGTTGACGCTGATTGCTCTCCGCGAACAGGGCTACTGGGGGTGGAGTCTCTTTTCCTTCGTGTGGCTCTGTGCCATTGCGGGGACGATTGTCAGTTTTGTCCGTTTGAAAGAGCATTCAAACTTAGAGACCTTTTGTTTCATCGGCATGGGCCTGAGTGTGCTCGTGGCCTTCAAGCCGTTGATGGACTCCGTCTCTGCGGCAGCCGTCATCTGGCTGATTGCCGAGGGAGTCTGTTACATCACGGGTGCCGTCTTCTATTCGCTGAATAAGAAGAAATACATGCACTCCGTGTTCCATTTCTTCGTCCTTGCAGGCAGCGTCTGTCATATCATCGCCGTCTGGGATGTCCTGATGGAACAACTTTCTCCTTGATTTATTTGGTGGTTTGACCGAAAATCATTAATTTTGCAGGCAAAATATCTAAATTGTAAATTGTCAAATTGTAAATGATATGGCTTATACACGTATGACTGCCGCAGAGGCTGCGGCACTGATTAAGAATGGCGAGCACATCGCCATGAGTGGCTTTACACCTGCTGGTGTGGCCAAGGCAACAACCAAGGAGTTAGCAAAAATCGCCGTCGCTGAGCATGAGGCAGGGCGCGAGTTTAAGGTGGCAATCTTTACTGGTGCCTCCACAGGACAGAGTACTGATGGCGACCTGGCAAATGCCCAGGCTATTCTCTACCGTGCGCCCTACACGACGAACCCCGATTTCCGCAAGCATGTGAATGCTGGTGAGATTCCCTACAACGACCTGCACCTGAGTCACATGGCGCAGGAGTTGCGTTATGGCTTCTATGGTGATGTGGACTGGGCCATCCTCGAAGTGTGCGACATCGAGGAGGTAGGCAACGACTATCATGTCTATCTGACTGCCGCTGGTGGTATCTCTCCTACGGCTGCCCGTCTCGCCAAGCATGTCATCCTGGAACTCAACAGTTTCCATAATCCCAATGCAAAGTATATCCATGATGTCTATGAGCCGTTGGACCCTCCATACCGCAAGCCCATTCCCATCTTCAATGTGAGCGACCGTATCGGTGTACCTTACGTGAGCATTCCCAAGGAGAAGGTGGTGGGTGTCGTAGAGTGTAATATCCCTGATGAGGCTCGTGCCTTCAAGGATTCAGACCCTGTGACGGATAAGATTGGCTTCCTGACAGCAGAGTTCTTGGTTGACGAGTTGCACAAGGGCCGTATCCCCAAGGAGTTCCTGCCCCTGCAGAGTGGTGTGGGCTCGACTGCCAATGCCATTCTTGGAGCCCTGGGTGAGGACAAGCACGTGCCCGACTTCAATATCTATACTGAGGTATTGCAGGATGCTGTCGTCGGCATGATGATGAATGGTCGTGTGAAGGATGCTTCGGCCTGTTCTCTGACCGTCTCGAACGAGTGTCTGAAGCAGGTGTATGACAATATGGATTACTTCAAGAACCACCTGACACTCCGTCAGAGTGAGATATCTAATCATCCCGCTGTGATCCGTCGTCTGGGCGTCATCGCCATCAATACCGCCATCGAGGTGGATATCTATGGTAACGCCAACTCAACCCATATCAGCGGCACGAAGATGATGAACGGTATCGGTGGTTCGGGTGACTTCATCCGTAATGCGTACCTTTCTATATTTACCTGTCCTTCTGTGGCTAAGGGCGGCTGCATTTCCAGTGTGGTACCCTTCGTGACTCATCAGGACTCTTCGGAGCACGACGTGAACGTCATCGTGACGGAGCAGGGTGTGGCCGATCTGCGCGGCAAGAGCCCGATGCAGCGTGCACAGACCATCATCGAGAACTGTGCGCATCCCGACTACAAGCAACTGCTCTGGGACTACCTGAAACTCGGAACCGGTGGTCATACGCACCACTGTCTCACTGCTGCTTTCGCCATGCACGACACACTGGCTCGCAAGGGCGACATGAAACTGACAGACTTCTCGGAATACGTAAAATAATTTTTTGATGATATACCCCTGCCATGCCCGTCATGTGCGGGGGTATTTTCACTAAACCTCAAACCCAAAACGATAAATATATGATGAAACTAGAAACCATTTTAAAAAGGAGTTTGTTCCTGTTGTTAAGCATGCCCCTGCCGCTTGGGGCCATGGCTGACGACGTGACAGTAGCCGACCAGAACGGCAATGAACTAACCTATTCCTATGAAGGCGATGAAGGGCCGGCAACTTTTAAGCGTGTCAAGACCTACAGTAAAGATGAGTCGAAGGCAGGACATATTGTGATTGCCGATGCCGTGACTGTCGACGGCAAGAGTCATCAGGTGAAATACGTCAGTGGTGATGTCGGCAATCGTAGTAAGATCGTGAGTATCGTGTTCGGCCAGAATATCGTGGCTACGGGTGGTCCTGACGGCAGTAGCAGTAGTGCCTTTTCCGGGTGTGATAAACTGACGACTGTCACGCTGAACGCCAAACTGCAGATCCTGGGCACCTATACCTTCCTGAACTGCTACCATTTGGAGAGCATCAATCTGGGTGACTGCACCAGTCTGACCACAATTAAGGCCAGTGCCATTGAGGACTGTGACTATGTCCGCCAGATAACGGTGCCAGCCTCAGTTACCACCATTGAGAAGAATGCCTTCTATAGCATCGACTCACTACGTACCGTGACCTTTGCCAAAGGTAGTAAACTCACCACGATGGGCGAGGGGGCTTTCCGCGACAATAAGAAACTGGAAAGCATCAACATTGAGGCATGCACCTCGCTGACCGTCTTCCCCGATTCGTGGTTGTATAACTGCCCCAGTGTCAAGTCGCTCATCGTGCCTGCATCGGTGGAGACATTCGGCAGGTGGATGTTCGATTATACCAACAATATCGAGACCATTACCTTCCTGGCTCCCACAGTGCCTGACGGTTTTTATTCTTACCGGGATAGTCTGAAAACCGTCAACATCGGCCCGGGTGTGAAGAGCATCGGTGAGGGGGCCTTCCGCAATTGTTATTATTTGAAGACAATCAATATCGACAAAGGTGTGAGTAATATGGCCATCGACAAGTATGCCTTTGCAGAGAGTGACCGTCTGTTAGAGGTCAGCCTGCCCGCTGGCATAGTGTCGTTGGGCAATGGGGCCTTCCGCTCTTGTGACTCTTTACGTACGGTGACCTTTGCTGAGGGATGTGGTATCACCGAAATACCATACGAGTGCTTTGCTCATTGCTTGGCTAATTTAGAGACCATCACGCTACCAGACGCTGTACAGACCATAGGCGCAGAGGCTTTCTACAATTGCAAGGTCCTGAGAGAGGTGAATTTCGGTAAGGGGGTGATCACGATCAATAACTGGTACACCTTCGCCTATTGTGAGAAACTTGAGAAACTCGTACTGCCAGGTACCAACAACCCATTTACCGGTGATGTGTGGATGCCCGCAGATATCGTGCTTTATGTGCATCCCGAGTTGGTGGATCTTTATCGTGAGAATGATTATACGAAAAACTACCACATCATGCCTATCGGAAAGACTACCGACTATACAATCACTACCACTGGAGGCGGACAACTACAGAGCAAGGTTCGCGAGGATCAGGCTCAAGTCACATTGAAGTTGACCGTGAGCGGCCCTATCAACGGCACCGATATCAACTACCTGCACTCGGCATTCCCCAACCTGCAGGTGCTGGACCTGACAAATGCCCGTATCGTGGCCGGTGGTGACAAGTACAACCAGTGGAACGTGGCCCAGAACGGCAATGCCACCATTGAGACCTATTATGGCCCGTGGGAGACCGAGGACAACGTAGTAGGTTACGCCATGTTCTACAATATGCCGTCGCTCAGAAGCCTCTCACTGCCTAAGGATGTGACGAAAATTGGAGACTATGCCATGGCCCAGGACCGCCGTACTAACCTACGCCTGGAAAGCATCACAATCCCCTCGGGGGTTACTGAGATCGGTCACCATGCTTTCTATTATACTGGCATCAAGGAGGTAACTGTCCCTGCCGGGGTCACCCGCATTGAGGAATACACTTTCTGGAACTGTCAGAAACTGCAGAAGGCAGTGCTGCCCGACCACATCACCTTCATTGGCAATAGTGCCTTCAGTGAGGACTATGAGTTGCTGGATGTGAATATTCCTGCAAAGGTGGACACCATCGACCAGCATGCTTTCTACAACAACTACAAGCGCAACACTCCCATCGTCATCCCCAATACCTGTAAGATGATTGGCTACCGAGCCTTCAACAATAACTATGTGGCACCTAGCGTCACCTTTGGTAACAGCATCAAGAGCATAGATAGTTACGCCTTCGCAGAGTGTCACCTGATTGAGCAGGCTGTGTTGCCCGAGACCGTCACTCGTATTGGCGACCGCGCATTCCTGAACTGCGACTCGTTACGCACATTTACCTTCCCCCAGAACATCAAAGAGGTGGAAGGCTGGGTATTTGAGGGTTGTGACGCACTGACTAAGGTCACCTTAGCAAAAGGCACTACCAGTATTGGCGAGAGTGCCTTTAACAGTTGCCGCAAACTTTCTGATATCAACTTGACGGATCAGACATCCCTGACGACACTCAACAACTATGCTTTTTATGGTACTGCCTTGAAGAACGTCACCCTGCCCAACAGCATTACGGAAATCGGTTGGGCTGTCTTCCAGGATTGCAACGAGTTGGAAAGTATCAACGTGCCAACGGGTATCGACTATGTGCCATATGACTACTGTGAGGACAGCGAGAAACTGAGAAGCGTGCAGATGCATGATGGCATCCGCACTATCCGCCATGACGCTTTCTACGGCTGTGATTCTTTGGAGAATATCAAACTGAATGACCAGATTACCACCATCGAGTACAATGCCTTCTATGGTTGTGTGAAATTGGCACTGACGAAACTGCCCGATGCCCTGACCTTTATTGGTAGTAACGCCTTCCGTGATATGAAGGCCATGAAGGGTACAATAACCATTCCTACTAGTGTGACAACGATTGAAGACGGTGGCTTCCGCAACAGTGGCATTACCGCCATTGTGATGCCTGAAGGCATTACTAAACTGGGTGAAGATGTCTTTAACAGTTGTGCCTCATTGAACAACGTGAAGTTGCCAAAGGATATCAGAAGGATTCCCAATTATACGTTCCAGCGTTGTACATCACTTGAGAGCATCGATTTGCCCAATGAACTGCGCGAGATTGGCTATGCAGCCTTTGACCTGAGCGGTCTGACTGCCATCGAACTGCCAGACTCTCTGAAGAAAGTGGAGAGTTATGCTTTCAGCAGTACCCAGTTGACCACGTTCCGTGTGCCTAATGGCTTTACCGCTGACTTGGGCTCATGGACGCTCAGTAATTGTAAGAAACTGAAGAGTGTCTATTTCGGACGTAACCAAGACTACACGCAGTGGGTGGACTTTACTTGTTGTAGTGGATGTGATTCACTTGAGGTGATGCGTATCTATGCCGGCACGCCTCCCAAGTGTAATACTTGGTATATGTCCTATCGTAAGCGGTGTGTGCTCGAGGTTCCCGAGGAACAGATTGCTCTCTATAAAGAGGCTGATGGTTGGAAAGAGTTTAAGGAGATCCGTGGTTTTGGTCTCGGTGACGAACTGGCTGAACAGGACTTCGCTGTGCTGCAGGAACTCTATAATAAGTTGGACGGTGCCAAGTGGCTTAAGCCTTGGGATCTGTCAAACAACCACCATGCGACAGGCAAGTGGGTAGGTGTGACAACAGCCAAACTCGGAGGTACCTCCTCCACCACGTATACCATCACAGGCATTGACCTGACGGCACAGGGCCTGACGGGTGAACTGCCTGCCTCTGTGTTCGGATTGTCCCAGTTAGTGACACTGAACCTGAGCCACAATCATGTGAGTGGCGACCTTGGTTCCTATACCGTAAAGAAAGGCTCGCTTATCTCTACCCTTAATCTCGAAGGAAACAAGTTCACGGGTGATCTCTATGCTTTGGTGTCACAGTTGCCTGAACTGACAAAGTTGAATGTGGCTTATAACCAGTTGGCAGAAATCTCAAAGCCCCTTCCGAAGGAGAAACTCAAGTACGATGATATCCGTTTGGAGTGCCAGTTCATAGATTGGCATACCAAGAAGGTTGCCGAGAACATCGACAGCAAGTTTGTGCAGGAGGTTATCGTAGGACAGCCATTTGAACTGAAGCCTACTACCCTCTTTACCTACCGCCACAACGATCAGGACTATGCACACAAAGCAGGCTCTTTAGCACGTGTCTGGTGCGATAACAATAACTGGCATTATGACTGGGAGTTCAATACCTACGACGGTCTGTTGAACGCGGGTTTGAATGGCGACAACCTCATTTACGCCCAAAAGAACATGCCTGTGGCCTACTCAGACCTCGACTGGCATTGGCGTACCGTGCTGTTGCGACTCACATGGCAGGATGGTGACGTGAATGCCGACCAGACTGTTGACGTGCTGGATCTGCAGAACGTTATCTATTACGCACTTCACACTGCTAAGCCTTCGAAGCAGATGTATAATTTCACTGCAGCCGATGACAATCAGGATGGTAAGATTAATGTGATTGATATTACCCGTAGCGTTGACTACGTGCTGGCCATGAATCAGCCAGCAGCCTCGCGTACACGTAAAAATATAAATGAGGTGTATGGCAGTGGTCAGAATATGCTTTTCTGTAGCGGTAGCGACCTGACTCTGACGAATACCGACGAGGTGGCAGCCATTCAGTTTGATGTCATAGGTGTCTCGCAGCGAGACATTCATATCAGTGCCGACATGAGCAGTCGTTTCAGCGTTGCCATGAAGAATGTGCCGGGCGGCGTACGTGTCGTCTTCTACTCGTCTCAGGGCAACACCCTGTCTGCTGGTACCTACCAACTACTTTTGCAAATGCCTGCTGGAGCGACTGTCGGGGAGGCTGTACTGACTGACCAGGAGACTCATCGACTGGGTGTTGGTGTTGACGGTAACGAATCTGCCGGCATTGACCAGTTGGTTGTAGACTCGAAAGCCGATCTACCCGTGTATGATCTCAGCGGCCGTCGTCTTGGGCCTTGGGATACCCTGCCTGCCGGCATCTATATCGTGCGTCTGAACGGACAGCAATATAAGTTGAGGAAGTAACAAATAAGCAAACATATAAAACGACATAGATATGAAGTACCTAAGATTTTCACTGTTGGCAGCGATGACCCTTTTATGGAACACGCTGTTGTCGGCACAGACTAACGTGCTGAGCATAGACACGGTGACTACGCCATCGGGCAAGACCTTAAACTTGCCTATAGCGCTGAATAATACAAGTGATATCACAGGCGTACAATTTGACATCAGTGTACCATACGAGTTGACCAAGGATGACGTGGGCAATGTGGCAGTCAACCTGTCGCCTTCCCGTCTTTCGGGCTATACCGTCGAAAGCCTTCACTTAGGCAAAGAAAGCAAAAAGTACTATCCCAACGGTCTTAAGGCCGATGCTGCGTGGATGGAATACCAGAAGTACCGTATCATCCTCTACAGTAATCGCAATGAACTTGTGGTCGATGACCGTGGTACACTTCTTTCTTTGCAACTTACCACTCCTGTGGGTATGAACAATGGTGCAGTGTTGCCGGCCTATCTCTCAGAGGTGGTACTGAGCGACGATAAGAAGAACAGCGTGGCTGTCACTTCTACGGACGGTGCCATCGTCATAGAGGAGATTCCGCGTCCCGATCTGATGCCTGTTGACGTGAGTTTCACACCCACCCCTGTCGGCCCTGGTCAGAAATTCACCGTGCGTTGGAAGGTGAAGAACGTGGGATTAGCGGCTACCAAAGACGGATGGAGCGAACAAATCATGCTGAAGACGGTCAGTGGAAATCAGTCCAGACTCATCAGCACTCTCTATTACGACAAGAAATTGGGTGTGGGGAGTGAGGTCAGTCGTGAGACCGACATCACGTTGCCTGCCCTGCTTGGTGTAGATGGCATCTGTAAGGTGGAAGTTGAGGTGGTACCCAATGAAAAGACGGGCGAGCACCCCACATACCTTGATAACAATACCGCGCAGAGTGAGGCCAATGTGGAAGTGTCGAGGCAACTCTACCTGGAACTGTCGAGGACACGTCTTACCGAGGGAGGCAATCAGCGCATTACCGCAAAGTTGAGTCGTTCGGGACGGTGGAACAACCTGCGCGTGTTTGACATTACCAGCACGGAGGACTCACGCGTCAGTATCCCAAAGACCGTCACCATGCCTGCCGGTCAGTCGGGTGTCGTGTTCTACATTGACGTGACAAATAATGATAAGGTAGATACTGACTCCATCATCAGCATCAGTGTCAAGAGTGATGAGTATGGGGCGGTTACCGAACGTCTGGTCATCGAGGATGACGAGTATCCCGCCTTAGGTGTTACTGCCTCGCAGTCGGAACTCAAGGAAGGTGATACGTTTACACTTACGATTACAGCGCCGCGTGTGTCCACAGAGCCTGTTACGGTGATGATCATGAGTGAGGATAATAAGCGGTTCCAGTTCAATTCAACAGCCGAGATTCCTGCTGGACAGAAAACGGTGACAGTCTCGGTGACCTGCGTTGACGACGAAATGCCCAATTTGCAACAGTCGAATAAGTTCACGGTGTCTGCCCAGCGTTTCAATCCCGGTGAGGTAATTGTCATCTTGAATGATAATGATATGCCTGTGCTGACATTGACGCTGACCCCCGATGTGGTGAGCGAGTCGGCAGGACCCACGG
>JAFWTK010000079.1 GCA_017518935.1 Prevotella sp. | reverse complement strand
TTGCCCGAGAAGGCGCTTGGGAGTGGAGGAAAGTCTGAAGACCAGCCTTTTTCGGTAACATGCCAAACGACCCTCGATGTAAGGGCGTGAGGTGAAACAAACAATTTTTGTGGGATTATGAAACATGAATCAATTGTTGTCGTGTACGACAGTTATCAGGCTATTGCTGAAGAGATAGCCGACAAGTTGGGTGCTGAGACCATCAGTATCCAGAGTATGAACGTCAGGCAGATCGAGATCTGCGCCATTTCGCCTAACTTATAAAACCATTACAGCCATGCAGTACATCTTTATCGTAGCCCTTGAATTTGTCATTGCTTTCGCAGGAGTCGCTCTGCTCGTTAGGTACTATAACCACAAGGCGTAGGTGATTTATTGAGTCACCTGAAAATACGCGTAGAGAGGCACGTCTCATCTATGCTCAGATAAGTACCCATGTTCTCTGGGATTCTCACCCTGCCCTCAGCATGGAATGTTACAGTTTCATCTGGCCCATCACTCCAGTACCATGCGTTTTATGCTTTATTGAATTTCGTCTTCGGCTGCTTGCAGCGCGGACAGCGCCAGTCATCTGGCAGATTCTCAAATGCCACATTGTCGTGCTCAGCAGGGTCATAGACATAGCCGCAGATGGAGCAAACGTATTTGCCTGAGGCTTCCTGCTTGGATTCAGGGCAGAACGGTTAAATGTTGATAAAAAGTTGTTCAGTTGGTAAACTTTTAATATCTTTGCAGCCTTGAAGTGGAGGATTTTTTCCGCTCTCGGCCTTAAGGCAGAATTCACATCCACAGTATGACCCATAATTAAATCGATATAAAAGAAGATTATACAATACAGATCGTCAAATCGCAAATATGAATCAGAAAAGTGTTATATTAGTTACGGTAGTCTTCCTGCTTTGGTCGTGCAACAAAAAGGAGACTCAGATCCATGAGGAAGCAGTCAGTGTAAGAACCCAGAAAGTAGAGACTGGAGCACAGGGCGTAAACAAAAGTTTCATGGGAGTGATAGAAGAGGAAGACGGTGCCAACGTCACATTTGGGGTTTTAGGTACGGTTACTCGCGTTATGGTCGATGAAGGTCAATTCGTGCGAAAAGGTCAGGCTATGGCCGAGACCGACGGACAGAACGTAAGGAGTGCCTACGAAATGAGTGCCTCGACCCTGGCACAGACTGAGGATGCCTATCGCCGCATGAAGAACCTTTATGACAAGGGTACACTGCCAGAGATAAGAATGGTAGAGATGGAGTCTATGCTGACCAAGGCAAAGGCTGCGGAAGCCATGTCGCGGAAAAATGTGGACGACATCGTGCTACGTGCCCCTTTTGATGGCTATGTGACACAAAATGCAGTACATGAAGGCAGCAGCGTAATGCCAGGTGTGACGGGGTTCAGACTAGTGAAAATTGACAAGGTGAAAGTAAGCGTATCAGTCCCAGAGAAAGAGATAAGCAAGATAAAAAAAGGCACCGACGTGAAATTTACGGTGCCTGCCCTGGGTGATAGTGTGTTTATGGGAAGAGTGGTGAATAAGGGAGTGGTTGCAAATATCATCAACCACACATATACAGTAAAGGTTTTAGTAGAGAATAAAAGTCATACATTGCTGCCAGGCATGGTATGCAAGGTACACATCAAGGACGTGAGTGCAGATTATTCTATCTTGGTTCCACAGGATGCCATACAGATTAGCGGAAAGGAGACCTTTGTATGGATGGTCAAGCAAGGGAAGGCTCACCGTCAGACTGTCACCACAGGCGAGATATACAGTAGCGGCGTGGTCATTGAGACAGGACTGACTAACGGCGATGTCATCATCGTCCAAGGCCAGAATAAGGTCAGCGAGGGAATGGTAGTGAAGAGTGAGAATTGAGAATTAAGAATTAAGAGAAAGAGATAAGGGAAGATGAAGAGCCGAGAGCCAAGTGCTAAATCGAATTTGGTGGCGAGTGCCATGAGGCATAAAAGCATCACGCTGCTGCTGGTGCTGGTAATGATGCTTGCTGGTATTGCATCGCTGATATTTATACCAAAGGACGAGTTCCCTCAGGTAGACCTCCCTGTAGGATTGGTGGTTGGAGTCTATCCTGGGGCGTCTGAGTTGGAAGTAGAACAACAGTTGGCAAAACCCCTGGAAGATTTTCTTTGGACATTTAAGGAAATAGACAGGGAAAAGACTTCGACGCTGAGCATGAACGACGGGTGTGCAGCCATCGTATGGCTCAACGGGACAGAGACCAGCCATACGGAGTTCTGGAACAAGTTGAAGGAGCGTTTGGCACTCTTCCGCATGACACTGCCAGCGGGCGTACTGGGTGTGGTGGCCAACGACGACTTCGGCGACTCATCGGCCATGCTGGTAACCATCGAAAGCGACAGCAAGACATTCCGTGAGTTGGGCGACTATGCCGACGGACTGAGCGACAAGTTGAGAACGGTGAAGAGTCTGGCAAACATCATACGCATGGGTGATCAGAAGGAAGAACTGAGCATCTATCTGGATCGCGACCGCCTCTCGATGTACGGCATCAATACGGCCATGCTGATGAGCAAGGTGTCAGGACTTACAGGCACACTTTATTCAGGCAGTCTGGAGGACGGCAAACTAAGCAGGAAGATACATATCCAGTCGTCGCTCAATACCGAACAGGACCTGGCACAGACCATCATCAGCAATGCCCCCACGGGCGAGGTGGTGCGACTGGGCGACATTGCCACCATCAAGCGTGAATACCCGGAGCCACGAAAATACATCAAGAACAACGGGCGTCAATGCTTGCTGCTGTCGCTGCAAATGATCAGGAGCAAGAATATTATCGACTTCGGTACCGAGGTAAAACAGATGATCAGCGACTACCAAAAGACTTTGCCGAAGGATGTGCACATCAACATCATCAGTGACCAGAGCCAGGTGGTGGATCACTCCATACAGGACTTCATGTTCGAAATGCTGATTGCCATCATTTCCGTCATCATTGTGGTATGCCTGATGCTGCCGCTTAGGGTGGCGGGCGTAGCAGTGGTCACCATCCCCATCACCATCTTTGCCTCCATTGCCATATTTCTTGTGACGGGAGTCGAAATCAACAGCGTCACGCTGGCTGCCCTGCTGGTGTCGCTTGGTATGATCGTCGACGACAGCGTGGTGGTAGTAGACTGCTATCTGGACAAGTTAGACTCCGGAATGGATCGCTGGCATGCCGCCGTAGAGTCTTCAAGGGAATTTGTGAAGAGCATCATTACGGCAACGCTGGTCATCAGCATCACGTTCTACCCCTTCCTCTTTACCACGGACAAGATGATACACGACTTCATGCAATGGTTCCCGTATGCGATCAGCATCGTACTGACGGTATCGCTGGTTGTCGCTATCTTCGTGGTGCCCATATTGCAGCATCATTTTGTCAAGAGCGGACTCCGCACAGGTTCTGCCAACCGGCAGGGAAGAAGTGGAAGTGAGCGGAAAACAATGCTTGACCGGATGCAGGGTCACTACGACAAGATGATAGAGTGGTGCTTCCGCCACCGTAGCGCCACCCTTGGCATCGGACTGGCAAGCATCATACTGGGTATCGTGCTCATCCTGATGTTACCCATCAGACTGATGCCCAGAGCCGAGCGTAACCAGTTTGCCGTGGACATCATACTGCCTATAGGCACCGACCTGAACTATACAGCACAAGTGGCCGACTCGCTGGCCAGCATCCTGCGAAAGGACGAACGGGTGGTCAACCTGACCACGTTCTATGGCAGCGGCTCACCACGATTCCATGCCACGTTCCTGCCCAACTTCGGCGGCACCCACTTTGCACAGTTCATCGTAAACACCCACAACGACAAAGAGACGCAGGAGATGCTGGACGACTACGCCCACCGCTACTCCTATTATTTCCCTGAGGCACAGATACTGTTCCGTCAGATAGAATACTCCGACCACCAATACCCTGTGGAAGTGGTGGTGAAGGGTGATAACCTCGACAGCCTGCACGTGGCCATAGACAGCATACACCACCGATTGTCGAAAAACAAGGACATCGATGTGCTGACTACCAGTTTCGGCTCGACAGGCAACCGGCTGGAGGTAACCTTGAAGCCCGAAGAGGCCAACCGCATAGGCATGAGCAAATCGCTGCTCTCGCTGAATTTTGCCTTGCGCTATGGTGGCGGCATTCCCGTAGCCACCATCTGGGAGGGCGACCACGAACTGAGCATCACGGTAAAGGATGCCGACAAGGGGAAACACGACATCGACGAATTCAAGAACATTCGCGTGACGGGCCTGATACCCACCCTTACGGCAGCACCCCTGTCGCAAATAGCCGACGTAAAGCCAGGCTGGGGCTCTGGCACCATCGAACGCGTCAATGGACAACGCAGGGCCTCAGTCTTCGGCATGATGGGACGTCAGGGCGTAAAGATAGGAGAACTGACGGAAAATATCTACAGCGACCTCAAGACACTGCGACTGCCCGACGGTGTCAAAATCGAGGAGGGCGGACAGGCAGAGACCGAACGGACATACCGTCCGCAGATGTATCTGGGCATGCAGATTGCCATCGTGCTGATCTTCTTCATCATCGTGTTCCACCTGAAGAGCATACCGCTCACACTGCTCATCATGTCGTCACTGGCATTCTCGATGGTAGGTGGTGGACTGGGACTCTTCCTGTTCGGCCAGGAGTTTGGTGCAACGGGTGTACTCGGCTTCATCTCGCTCATGGGTATCATCACCCGCTGCGGCATCATCATGATCGACTATGCAGAGGAACTGAGCGACGAGCATCCCACGAAGGAGGCCGCACTGCTATCGGCCAAACGCCGGTTCCGTCCGGTATTCCTCACTTCGATGGCAGCATCGATGGGTGTCATACCGATGGTCATCAAGGACACGCCGCTGTGGGGGCCAATGGGTGTCATTATCTGCATGGGAGCCCTGGTGTCGATGATGTTTATCATCACGATGATACCCGTCGGCTACAGTATCATAAAAGAAAGGTTTAAGAATTAAGAGATAAAGCATGAAAAAGTTATTCCTGATATTATTCACCCTTCACTGTTCACTATTCACTATTTCTGCCCAGCGCATCATGACCCTGCAGGAGTGTGTCAAGGAGGCTCGTGCCAACAACGTCAACGCAAAGGATGCACGCAACGACCTGCTTATTGCCAAGGAACAGCAACGCTATGCCCGTTCGAAGTACTATCCCATGGTAGGAGCGTCGGTCACCCATTTCGAGGCCAGCGACTATCTGCTGAAACAGCAATTGTTCTCGCCTGAACTGCAAGCCGTCATCGAGGTGCTCACCGCCGGGTCGGATTTTTTCACCAATGGAGGTGTCCAAGCACTCAAGAGCGGGACATCAACGGGCCTCACCGTCCTCGAACCACTATATACTGGCGGAAGAATCAGAAATATAAACAAACTGGCCGACATGCAGATTGACGCCCGCCAGAAACTGCTAGATGTTACTGACGACGAGATTGTAATGACCACCGAATTCCTGTTCTATAAGATTTTGGAACTTCATGAAACCGACAAGATGCTCGATGCGATGGAGAAAGAAACGGAGAGCATACACCGCGATGCGGTCAACATCTACGAGAACGGCATCGTCAACAAAAACGACGTCCTCAGCGTCGAACTGACACTAGACCAACTCTCGGCTCTGCGCATCAAGACAGCCAATGCTTGTCGGC
>JAFWTK010000078.1 GCA_017518935.1 Prevotella sp. | reverse complement strand
TTCCATACGCTATATCTCGTTTGAGTTCATATACTTGATAATCTTTTCTTTCGCAAAGTGGTAGTTGGCCTTGGCGGATGTCTCCGTAGAGCCGATGACGGCCGATATCTCCTTGTACGACAGATCGTCGTAATATCTCAGGTTGAACGCCAATTGCTGTTTGGCAGGCAGGGCGAGGATGGCCTTCTGCAGTTTCACAGCCTCCACATCGCTGTAGTCGAAGTAGTCATCGGCTTTCATCGTGAGAATGGCTGGGGCCATCTCGTCGAGTGTCAGGGTGGTCTTTCCCTGGTTCCGTCCCAAGAGACGCAGAGCCTCGTTGGTGGCGATACGGAAGATCCAGGACTTGAACGTGCCCTCACCGCTGTACTGGCCGAAAGAACGGAATATCCGCACGAAGGTCTCCTGTGTCGCGTCCTGAGCGTCGGCATGGTTGACCACCAGTCGACGGATGTGCCAATAGACGGGCTCCTTGTACTTCGCCATCAGTATTCGGAAACCCCGTTCCGCATTCTCCCTGATCAGTGAGATAATCTGATTGTCGTCTGTCATTACTTATATGACCTGCGAAAAGTAAAAAAGTAAAAATACAACATTGCGAAAAAAAGTAAAGAAGTATTTGCTTATGTCCTGATTATTTCGTACCTTTGCGCACACAAATTAAACTTAAAACCAATTGAAATGAGAAAAGTACTATCAAATGTGCTGTTGACAGCCCTGTTGCTCCTGCCTTCTGCAAGGGTGATGGCTGACGACTATGCGACGCTCCACACAGAGAAAATCCAGAACCCCATGCTATGGGCTGACGTGCCCGATCCTGATGTGATTCGTGTCGGTGACACCTTCTATCTCGTGTCCACTACCATGCACCTGATGCCAGGTGCGCCCGTGATGGCCTCGAAGGACCTGAAGAATTGGGAGACGGTGGGCTATATATTCGACAAACTGACTGATTCGCCAAAGTATGACCTCCTTCAGGGTACGGTCTATGGGCGTGGTCAGTGGGCCACCTCGCTGAAGTACCACAATGGAAAATTCTATGCCCTTCTGGCTCCCAATGAACAGGGGGCGATGGGTGACACCTATATCTTTACTGCCGATAAGGCCGAGGGACCATGGAAAATCCTGTCGCGTATGCGCCATTTCCATGACTGTTCGCTTTTCTTCGACGACGATGGTCGCGTATATGTAATATATGGTACGGGCGAACTGATGGAACTGAAGCCAGACCTCTCCGACGTGATAGAAGGAACACACATGCACATCTTCCAGCGTGAAGAGGATGAGAGGGGACTTCTGGAGGGCAGTCGTGTGATCAAGCACGACGGTAAATATTACCTTCTGATGATCTCGCACGTGTATGCCCCTGGCAAGCACCGTCGTGAGGTGTGCTATCGTGCCGATGATATCCACGGACCCTACGAGAAGCAGGTCATCCTGGAGAGTGAGTTCGGTGGTTTCTCCTACGAGGCTCAGGGAACGATTGTCGACTCTCCCTCTGGCGACTGGTATGGTATCATCTTCCAGGATCGAAATGGGGTGGGCCGAGTGCTCACGGTGATGCCTTGTCGCTGGATCAACGGATGGCCGATGCTGGGCGATGAGAATGGCAAGGTTCCCGATGAGGTACGTCCATTCGTGAGCGGTCAGCCTGAGACAGGCATCGTGAAGAGCGACGATTTCGCTGAGTCGAAACTCGGTTTGCAGTGGCAGTGGAACCACAACCCCATTGACAATGCCTGGAGCCTGACGGAGCAACCCGGATTTCTCCGTCTGAAGACCAACCGTGTGGTGAATACCCTCTATCTCGCCCCGAACACGTTGACACAGCGCATGGAGGGACCGCAGTGCAGTGCTTATATTGTAATGGACTACTCGAACATGAAAGACGGCGACTGTGCTGGTTTTGCTGCTTTCAACAGCGACTCGGGTGTCCTGACCATCAAACGCGTCGGTAAGAAGTACTACTTAGAGATGAGCGAGCAGAAAGTGGAACTCTCAGATCGCAATAAGGAGGTGACAAACGTTGACGAGAAGATGATAAAAGGTATCGCACTATCCCAACTCTATCCCAAAGCCAAAAAGATCTGGTTGCGCATCGATGCTGACTTCCGTCCCGTCAAAGGGCGCAATGGCGGTGCCGACTGTGCCAACTTCTATTATAGCATGGACGGCGAGCAGTGGGAACGGATTGGCACGGAGAATTACCGTCTGAATTTCGACTGGCGCCGTTTCTTCATGGGCTCGAAGTTCGGCATCTTCAACTATGCCACGAAAAAGAGCGGCGGCTATGTGGATGTGGATGAGTTCTGTTATCAAAAGATAAAATAGTAAAATGAAAAAAGATATGAAAAAGACGATGATGTTTTGTGCGGCACTGTTGTGCCTGACGATGGGGGCTAAGGCCCAGACCATCGGGAGTCCCGACGGGAAGATTCAGGTCATCCTCGAGTTGTCGGGGGGCAAACCCTGTTATAGCGTCAACTATCAGGGACAGGCGATGTTGAACCGCTCGGCTCTTGGTGTGGTGACGAATATCGGTGACTACACCCAGGGACTGACCTTGAAGGAAGGCTTTGCGACGATGCCTGTCAGCGAGACCTATTCCCTGAATAATATCAAACAGCGCGAGGTGAGTTATCAGGCCAACGAGGGCGTGGCCACCTACCTGCAAAACAACCAGCCCGTGATGGATGTCATCTTCCGTGTCAGCAACCGCGACGTGGCCTTCCGTTATAAGATCTATCCCAAACGTGATACCCGTGTCTGTGTGGTACAGAGCGAGGCCAGCGGTTTTGTTTTGCCGGAGGGTACCACCACCTTCCTCTGTCCGCAGTCGAAACCGATGGGTGGTTTTGCACGTACCTCTCCCAGTTATGAGACTTCCTACTCCCTCGACGATGCGATGGGTAAGAACGGCTGGGGTGAGGGCTATACCTTCCCCTGCCTGTTTAAAGTTCCCGGAAAATCCGAAATCTCCGGGAATGCCAATTGGCTTCTCATCAGTGAGACGGGTACCGATGGCGGTTATGTGGGTTGTCGTCTGTTGAACGAGGGTGGTGCCAACTATCGTATCGGGTTCCCCCAACCGGGCGAACTCAATGGCGTGGGATCCGTGACACCCGCTATGTCGTTGCCAGGTGAGACTCCCTGGCGCACCATCACCGTAGGTCCGTTGGCGAATATCGTGGAGACTACCGTACCTTTCGACCTCGTGCAGCCCAAGTACAAAGCCTCGCAGGAATATATCTATGGCAAAGGCTCATGGAGTTGGATCATCGGCATGGACGGTAGTTGTAACTTCGACGAACAGAAGCGCTATATCGACTTTTCCGCTGCCATGGGCTACCAGAGTGTGCTCATCGATGCTTTCTGGGACAAGCAGATTGGTTACGAGAAAATAGCCGAACTGGCCCGCTATGGCAAGACCAAGGGCGTGGGTCTCTTCCTCTGGTACAACTCCAATGGTAAGTGGAACGACGCCCCGCAGACACCGATAGGTAAGATGGATAATGCTCGTATCCGTCGTGAGGAGATGAAGTGGATGCACGACAATGGCATCCGTGGTATCAAGGTGGACTTCTTCGGTGGCGACAAACAGCCGACGATGCAACTCTATGAGGATATCCTCGCTGATGCCAACGACTTTGGACTGCTTTGTATCTTCCACGGCTGTACCCTCCCGCGTGGCTGGGAACGTATGTATCCTAACTATGCCGCCTCGGAGGCTGTGCTTGCCTCAGAGAACCTGCACTTCGGACAGGGTGCTTGTGATGCGGAGGCCCGTAACGGCTGTACCCATCCGTTCATCCGCAATACTGTGGGTTCGATGGACTTTGGCGGTTCTACCCTTAACAAGTATTATAATGCCGACAACAAACGCGGTACGGTCCGTAGGACTTCCGATGTCTATGCCCTTGCCACTGCTGTGCTCTTCCAAAGTGCCGTGCAACACTTCGCGATGGCACCTAATAACCTGACCGATGCGCCTGCCTGGGCCATCGACTTCATGAAAGAGGTGCCCACGACCTGGGATGAGGTGAAGTTCATTGACGGCTATCCCGGTAAGTATGTTATCCTGGCCCGTCGCTGTGGTGACAAGTGGTATGTGGTGGGTATCAATGCTGAGAGTGAGCCTTTGAAGCAGACCATCACACTCCCCATGTTCGACAAGGGAGCGGAGATGACTGTCTATAGCGATGATGCCCAACTCAATGGCAGTGTGAAGATGCTGAAACAGAATAAGAAACAGCAGGTTACTGTTACCATTCCCTGCAACGGTGGTGTGGTGATTGTAGGGTGATATGCGTCAAATGTAACATACGACAAAGCATCTGAAACACTATCAAATATTTCTTTAAGGAAAAGTACGTACCTTTGCACCCATAAAGGTATGTACTTTTTTTTAACAACAATTCAATATGATTCAATTAAGACTTAAAACCGTGCTCTTTGCGGCTCTCTTACTTGCGCTGCCGGGTACGTTGGTAGCCCAAAAGAAGAAGGCTGCCAGTAAAAAGGCCAAGGCTGAGGAAATAGTTCAGCCCGCTGACCCTAATTTCTACATCTTCCTCTGTTTCGGACAATCGAACATGGAGGGTAATGCCCGTCCTGAGGCTGTCGATCTCGCCAGCCCTGGTCCGCGTTTCCTCCTGATGCCTGCTGTCGACTTCCCCGCAGCCAACGGTCGTCCGGAGCGTAAGATGGGTGAGTGGTGTGAGGCTTCGGCTCCCCTTTGTCGTGCGAATACGGGTCTGACCCCAGCCGACTGGTTCGGTCGTACGTTGGTGGCCTCGTTGCCTGAGAATATCAAGATCGGTGTCATCCACGTAGCAATCGGAGGTATCGACATCAAGGGTTTTCTGCCTGACAGCATCCCTGATTACGTGAACAAGAAGGCACCGGGTTGGATGAAGGGTATGTTGGCCGCTTATGACAACAACCCCTATGAGCGTCTGGTCACACTGGCCAAGAAGGCTCA
Organism: Prevotella sp.; assembly: GCA_017518935.1. Taxonomy (GTDB): domain Bacteria; phylum Bacteroidota; class Bacteroidia; order Bacteroidales; family Bacteroidaceae; genus Prevotella. The sequence continues at coordinate 18,598 of JAFWTK010000078.1, read as the reverse complement.
GAAAGACGGTGTCATCAAGGGTATCCTGATGCACCAGGGTGAGACGAATACCGGCGACCCGAAGTGGGCTGGTATGGTGAAGCAAGTGTATGAGAACCTCTGTGGCGACCTCCAACTGAAACCCGAAGAGGTGAACCTGTATGTAGGTAACATCGTTCAGGCTGATGGTAAGGGTGTCTGCATCGGTTGCAAGAAGCAGATCGACGAACTGCCACAGACCATCCATACCTCTCAGGTCATCTCTTCCGATGGCTGTACCAACGGTCCTGACCGTCTGCACTTCGATGCTGCCGGTTACCGCGAACTGGGATGCCGCTATGGTGAGGCTGTAGCCCGTCATCTCGGTTTCGAGCCCAAGCGTCCGGCTAATCTGCCTGTGGCCATTAAGAAGATCAACGTGCCTGCTGATGCTGTTACTGGTGAGAACACCATTCCTGGTAACGACTTCCCGAAGGTGGACTCTCAGCGTCGTGCCTATTTCCGCATCAATGCGCCTCAGGCCAAGAAGGTGATTGTCGATATCTGCGACAAGAAATACGACATGGAGCCCGATGGTCAGGGTAACTTCATGGCTGTGACCGATCCCCTGCCCGTAGGCTTCCACTATTATTTCATGAGTATCGACGGCGTCCGTTTCATCGATCCGGCCTCTGAGACCTTCTTCGGTACCAACCGTGAAGCCGGTGGTCTGGAGGTGCCCGAGGGACCTGAGGGTGACTATTACCGTCCACAGCAGGGTGTACCTGCAGGCTCTGTCCGTAGCATCTATTATTGGAGCAACGAGCAGAACAAGTGGCGTCATGCCATGGTCTATACACCTGCCGAGTACGATCAGAAGCAGGGCTTCAAGAAGCGCTATCCCGTGCTCTACCTGCAGCATGGTATGGGTGAGGGCGAGACCAGTTGGACTCTCCAGGGAAAGATGCAGCATATCATGGACAATGCCATTGCCAAGGGTGAGGCTGTGCCGATGATCGTGGTCATGGAGAGTGGTGACATCAAGGCTCCGATGGGCCGTGGTCAGGGTATGGGTGACTACGGTGCTTCGTTCTATCCGGTTCTCCTCAATGACCTCATTCCTTATATCGACGCTAACTTCCGTACGAAGACCGACCGCGACAACCGTGCAATGGCCGGACTGTCTTGGGGTGGACACCAGACATTTGACATCGTGTTCAACAATATGGACAAGTTCGCATGGCTTGGTACCTTCAGCGGTGCTATCTTCGGACTTGATCTGAAGACGGCTTACAATGGTGTGTTTACCAATGCTGATGAGTTCAACAAGAAGATCCACTACATGTATATGAACTGGGGTTCTGAGGACTTCATCAAGAGCGGCGACATCGTGAAGGGCTTACAGGAAATGGGTATCAAGGTGGAAGGCAAAGAGTCGCCAGGCACCGCCCATGAGTTCCTGACCTGGCGTCGTGGACTCCACGAGTTTATTCCTCATCTATTCAAATAACAACAAACGAAAATGATTATGATTAAAAAAACGATTCTGGGTATGATGCTCATCGCGATGAGCACTACCGCCATGGCACAGGGTCTGAAGGATGTCTATAAGGACTACTTCATGATTGGTGTTGCAGTGAACCAACGCAATGTATCTAATCCTGACCAAATTGCTCTGATTAAGAAAGAGTTCAACAGCATGACGGCTGAGAACGACATGAAACCAGAGCCCACAGAACCTCAGGAAGGCCAGTTCAATTGGGAGAATGCTGACCGTATCGCTAATTTTGCCCGCCAGAATGGTATCAAACTGCGCGGACACTGTCTGATGTGGCATTCTCAGATCGGTCGTTGGATGACCAGTGACAATCCCACCAAGGAAGTGTTCTATCAGCGTATGAAGAATCACATCCAGGCTGTTGTCAGCCGCTATAAGGACGTGGTGTATTGTTGGGACGTGGTCAATGAGGCCATGACCGACGATAAGAACGCTGAAGATCCCTATCGTCAGTCAGTAATGTACAGACTCTGCGGCGATGAGTTCATTGCCAAGGCATTCCAGTTTGCCCGTGAGGCTGACCCGAAGGCCCTGCTCTTCTACAACGATTACAACGAGTGCGACCCCGTGAAGAGCCAGCGTATCTACAACATGGTGAAGAAGATGAAGGACAATGGTGTGCCCATCGACGGTATTGGTATGCAGGGTCACTACAATATCTACGGTCCTTTGGAGAAAGAGGTCGATGATGCCATCACTCTTTATAAGAAGATCGTGAAGCACATCCATGTTACAGAACTTGACATCCGTGTCAACGAGGAGATGGGTGGACAGTTGCAGTTCAGCCGTGAAGGTGCTAACATCACAGATTCTGTGAAGCAGCACTTGGCCGATCAGTATGCCCGTGTGTTCCGTGTGTTCCGCAAGCATAAGGATGTCGTTGACTGTGTGACCTTCTGGAACCTGGGTGACCGTGACTCTTGGCTCGGACAGAACAACTATCCTCTGCCTTGGGATACAGAGTACAAGCCCAAGTTAGCCTATACCTTTATCAAGGACATGAAAGATCCTGCATGGGATATGCCGAAGCGTCCGGCCCGTCAGCCTCGTCCGCAGGGCGGTTTTGGTCAGGGCGGTCCTGGACAAGGTGGCTTTGGACAGGGTGGTCCTGGTCAGGGCCGTCGTCGTGGTCAGGGAGGCCCCGGTGGTTTTGGTGGCTTCGGACAGCAGCGCGCTCCGTTTGATGCAGGTCGTGCCTTCCCCGAGCAGCCTGGCATCAAGGAGGACTTCGTTCCTTCTGAACTGAACCAGCCTGGCCAGCAGTATCCGCAGGTGAACTCTCAGGGTTATGCCCGTTTCCGTATTGAGGCTCCCGATGCTCAGGCAGTGAATGTAGGTCTCGGTCTGGGAGGCCAGGGTGGAACTCAGTTGAAGAAGACTTACGACGGTTCATGGGTAGGCACCACAGCCGGTCCGATGGACGAAGGTTTCCACTACTATCACATCACAGTCGATGGTGGTACGTTCAACGATCCCGGCACTGGCAACTTCTATGGTTCTACCCGTTGGGAGAGCGGTATCGAGATTCCTGCTAAGGACAAGGATTTCTACGCTATGAAGAATGTGCCTCACGGCAAGGTGTCGCAGATTCTCTTCTGGAGTGAGAGCACCCAGACGTGCCGTCGTGCATTCGTCTATACGCCGCCGACATACGACAAGGATGCCAAGACCAATTATCCTGTACTCTACCTGCAGCATGGCTGGGGTGAGGACGAGACCGCCTGGATGACCCAGGGTCATGCCAACCTCATCATGGACAATCTGATTGCCGAGGGTAAGATCAAGCCGTTCATCGTGGTCTGCACCTACGGTATGACCAATGAGATGGGCTTTGGTGGTGGCGGTCGTGGGGCTGCTGCCCAGAACTTCGAGAAGGTGCTCTGCGACGAGCTTATACCATATGTCGATGCTAATTTCCGCACCATTGCCAAGAAAGAGAGTCGTGCGATGGCCGGTTTGTCGATGGGTGGTATGGAGACTCATTCCATTACGCTGGCTCGTCCCGAGTTGTTCAACTATTATGGTTTGCTCAGCGGTGGTGTCTATACCCCAGAGGAGATCAAGGACAAGAAGCAGGTGAAGTATATCTTCCTGAGTTGTGGTTCCAAGGAAGGTCCCGACCGCATCAAGTCGGCTGTGGATGCCCTGAAGGCTGCCGGCTATAATGCTGAGAGTCATATTTCTGAGGGCACAGCCCATGAGTTCCTGACCTGGCGCCGCGCACTCCGTCAGATGGCACTGAGCCTGTTCAAGTAAAGAAAAAAATAAAAAGGAAATAAAGATGATGAAGAAATTATTTTTCGGACTGATTCTGACCGTTGTGGGTAGCACGTCTGTATTTGCCCAGTGGCGTCAGGTTGATCCCAGAGAGAATGTCGGCCTGAAGGATGCCTACAAAGGATATTTTACCATTGGTGTAGCACTGAACCAGCGTAATGTAAGTGACGATGCCCAGAAGGCTCTCGTCATCAAGCAGTTCAACAGTGTGACTGCTGAGAACGACTGGAAGCCCGGTGAGATTCATCCGAAGGAAGGCGTGTGGAACTTTGAGCGTGCTGATAAGATTGCCGACTTCTGCCGTCAGAACGGTATCAAGATGCGTGGTCACTGTCTGTGCTGGCATTCACAGTTTGCCGACTGGATGTTTACAGACAAGAAAGGCAAGCCCGTCACGAAAGAGGTGTTTTATCAACGTCTGCGCGAGCACATCCATACGGTGGTGAACCGTTACAAGGATGTGGTCTATGCCTGGGATGTGGTGAATGAGGCCATGGCTGATGACAACCAGTTCGGTCCTCGCTTCGGTTTCGGACGTCCGGGTCAGGAACCCAGTCCTTATCGTCAGAGCCGTCACTTCCAACTCTGTGGTGACGAGTTCATTGCCAAGGCATTCCAGTTTGCCCGTGAGGCTGACCCCAATACGCTGTTGTTCTACAATGACTACAGTTGCGTAGACGAGGGTAAGCGTGAGCGTATCTATAATATGGTGAAGAAGATGAAGGATGCTGGTGTACCCATCGATGGTATTGGTATGCAAGGCCACTACAACATCTTCTTCCCCAGCGAGGAGCAACTCGAGAAGGCCATTGTCCGTTTCAAGGAGATTGTGAAGCACATCAATATCACCGAACTCGACCTGCGTATGAACAATGAGAGCGGTGGCCAGTTGATGTTCTCACGTGGTGAGGCTAAGCCGATGCCTGAGTATATGGGTACCCTGCAGACCGATCAGTATGCCCGTCTGTTCAAGGTGTTCCGTAAACACGCCGACGTCATTGACAACGTGACCTTCTGGAACCTGGGCGACCAGGACTCTTGGCTCGGTGTGAACAACCACCCGCTGCCCTTCGACGAGAACTACCGTCCGAAGGCTTGCTTCCGTGCCATCCGCGACTTCGACCCTGCCCTCGACAAGCGTGTGCCGAAGGAGGACTTCGTCAGCAATCCATGGAACCAGCCTGGTCAAGAGTGGCCAAAGGTGAACAGCGAGGGTTATGCCCGTTTCCGCATCGAGGCTCCCGATGCCAAGTCGGTGATTGTCAGTCTCGGTCTTGGTGGCCGTGGCGGTACGGTGCTCAAGAAGGATAACGACGGTGTCTGGACAGGTACTACCGAGGGTCCGATGGATCCAGGTTTCCACTACTATCACCTGACCATCGACGGTGCTACCGTCAATGACCCGGGTACAGGCAACTACTTTGGTTCGTGCCGTTGGGAGAGTGGTATTGAGATTCCCGCCCCTGATCAGGATTTCTATGCTGAGCGCACCGATATTCCTCATGGCAGTATGCAGACGGTGAAGTTCTACTCACCCAGTCTGGGTAAGATGCAGGAGGCTACTGTCTATCTGCCCTATGGCTACGGCAAACTCGTTGATAAGAAAGGCAATCCTGTGAAGGAAGGTGCCAAGGGTATTCAGGAGCGTTATCCTGTGCTCTATCTGCAGCATGGCTGGGGTGAGAACGAGACCAGTTGGCCCATACAGGGTAAGGCAGGTCTGATTATGGACAACCTGATTGCCGACGGTAAGATCAAGCCGTTCATCATCGTGATGGCATACGGTCTGACCAACGACTTCAAGTTTGGAACAATCGGTCAGTTTACTGCCGAGGAATTTGAGAAAGTGCTTATCGATGAACTTATCCCATATATCGACAAGAACTATCTGACTAAGGCCGACAAGTGGAATCGCGCTATGGCAGGTCTGTCGATGGGTGGTATGACCACAAAACTCATCACCCTGCGTCGACCCGAGATGTTCGGTTACTGGGGTCTGCTCTCTGGTGGCCAGTATGCCCCTGAGGAGATCAAGGATCCGACGGCTGTGAAGTATATCTTTGAGGGATGCGGCTCTAAGGAGAATCCTGATGGCATCAACAAGAGCGTTGCCGACTTGAAGGCTGCCGGATTCAACGCCGAAGGTCTGATCTCAGAGGGTACGGCCCATGAGTTCCTGACCTGGCGCCGCTGCCTCCGTCAGATGGCTTTGAGTCTGTTTAAGTAATTAATAATTTGGAATTAGTAATTAATAATTATGATAACCTCTATAGTTGAGAAAGTTCTCATTGCTTTGACTTTGTTCTGTGTTGTCTGCACCGCAGACGCACAGACAAAGAAGAAGTCTGATGTTCCCTTGGTCTATACAGTAGAGAACACGGGCAGCAAGTTTGCGGCTCCCGCCATGCCTGGTGTCGAGGCTCTTCCAGAGAGTCGTGAGTTGCCAGACCCCTTTGCCTGGAGCAGTGGCAAGGGAACGGTGAAGAATTTCAAGGACTGGTCTCGTCGCCGTAGTGAGATTGCCAACGAGATCCAGCACTACGGTATCGGCACGAAGCCAGCCGTTCCCGCTGGTGCCGTCAAGGCCCGTATGAGCGGCGACACGCTGATTGTGGATGTCACCGTCAATGGCGAGACACTGACACTGTCGTCTGTCATCACCTATCCCAAGACAGGTGAGGCACCTTATGCCTTGATGATCGGTACGAGTATGCTGGCACTGCCCAGACAACTCTTTGAGAATCGTCCCATCGCCATCATGAACTTTCGCGAGAAGCAGGTGAACGACTACGGTCAGATGGGTCGTCATCACGAGAGGGGAGAGCACAACTTCGACCGTCTCTATCCCGAACTGAAGGACAATGGTGCCTATAGCGAGTGGGCCTGGGGTCTGAGTCGTCTTATTGACGGTTTGCAGCAGTTAGGCCCGGAAGTGACCAAGATTGACACGAAGCACATCGGTGTCTCTGGCTGTTCGTATGCAGGTAAGATGGCTCTCTATTGCGGAGCCTTTGACGAGCGTATCGCCCTGACGATAGCCCAGGAGCCTGGTGGTGGCGGTGCTGCCGCCTGGCGTGCCTCCCGTGAATCGACGAAGGCCGGCAGGAATGTCGAGGATCTCGACAAGACCGACTACCACTGGTTCATGGAGAGTCAGAAGGAGAATTTCCATGGTGACAGCGTCTATCGTCTGCCCTACGACCAGCATGAACTCTGTGCGATGGTTTGTCCACGTGCCTTGCTGTTGTTGGGTAATCCCGATTACGAATGGCTGTCTGATCCTGCCATGCTGGTATCAGCCAAGGCTGCCAAGAAAGTGTGGAACTTCTTCGGCATTGGTGACCGTATGGGCTGGAGCATCATGGAAGGACATGGTCACTGTCAACTTCCCCAGAGTCAGTTCCCCGAGGTACAGGCCTTCATCGACAAATTCCTTTTGGGAAGGGATACCAATACGAAGGATGTACAAGTAGTATCAGGAATACCTAATATATAAAATAAATAAGAAAGGTGGATCACTCGATCCACCTTTCTTATTTTGCTTTCAGTCTCAGGATGCGACGGGCACTCTGGTTGATGCGCTCCTCAGTGATGGCACCATTCTCGACAGCAGCGATGACGGCATCGAAGGCCTTGACGAGATCCTTGGGGCACAGCACGATGTCAGCCCCTGCCTTAATGCAGCCCACAGCGGCCTCTTCAATGGTGTACTGCTGTGTGATGGCACCCATATCCATCGCATCGGTCACGATGATGTTCTGATAGCCCAACTCACGACGTAACTTGTCTTGTAGGATGACCGACGACATAGTGGAGGGGATATCCTTGCCGATGACGTTAGGTGCACTGATATGGGCGGTCATAATGAGTTGGCAGCCCCACTGGATGCCTGCACGGAAGGTGATAATCTCGCAGTCGAGCATCTCAGCCCACGTCTTCTGGGTCTGGGCGTAGCCGTAGTGGGTGTCGTTTTTCACATCGCCATGACCTGGGAAATGCTTGATGCATCCGATGATACCGGCATCCTTCAGTCCCTGCAGATAGTTGGTCACCATGGGGGCAGCCACCGCAGGGTCGTCGCTGAAGGCACGGGGTCCGATGATGATGTTCTCTGGGTTGGTGTTCACATCGGCCACGGGGGCAAAATCGATGTCGAAGCCGTAGTATTTCAGATAGGTGCCGATGGTGTTGCCGCACTCGTAGGCATTGGCGGGATCGCCAGTAGCACCGATGGCTCCCATCGACTCGTACTTCTTCACGTGGAAGTTTTCGTTGTTGGCGATACGGGCCACGCGGCCCCCTTCCTCGTCGATACACATCAGCGGTTTGCCGTTCAGTGCTTTCAGTTGCGGCAGGAACTGTCCCAACTGTGTCTCATCCTTGATGTTCCAGGCATAGAGGATGATGCCACCCACGGGGTACTTCTCGTTTACGCCTTTCATGCAGTTGTTCACCTCCTGTAGTTCCAGAGGCATCAGGTCAGCATATTCCTTCCAGTGGATAGTCGTGTCGAGGCACTCAGGGCGCACAAAGAACATCTGCCCTATTTTCTCGCGCAGGGTCATCTTCTGAAGTTGTTCCTCCACCGTATCACCAGGTGTCGGGCTTATTGGGTTGTCATCGTTCGAACACGATGTAAACAAACTCGCGCTGCAGGAAATCAGGATGGCGGCGATCCATAATAGACTCTTTCTTATCATATCTCTTTGTGACATATCTCCATACATTATTCTTATTGGGGTTGCAAAGATATATATTATTTCTGAAATAATCAAATTTCAATCGAATTTTTCTTGGAAAGGAAGGAAATATTTCGTACCTTTGCCCTCTGAAACAAATATTAATTCTTGTTAAGGTTAAGAAGTATGAGAACAAAGGACATGAGAACGAAAAGGTTACTGGTTGCCGTTGCCCTTGCGGTGTGCAGTATGACGGTACAAGCACAGGATCCCACTCCAAGCGAACTGTATTTCAACAAGACTGAGTTGCCCAACGGCTTGGTGTTTCTGCCGGCGCCGCCCGATTCGTCATCGGCGCAGTTCTTGTACGACATCTCGCAGTACGTCTGGGGCAAGAGCAAGCGACAGGATTCGCAGCGTGCCCAGCAGGCCATACGTGACGTAGTCATCGACATCGGGGATATGGCTCGCGAGTTCAGCCCGGTATTCGGCATGGAGATCTCGAAAGAGAAGACACCCGCCATCTTCAAGGTACTCAATCTGGGAGTCGTTACCATGCGCCTGAGTGCCTCGAACCTCAAGACTACCTATAAGCGGAGGCGCCCCTATGTGGTATTCTCCGAACCCACACTTATCCCTGCCGAAGAGGACGAGTTGCGCAATACCGGTTCTTATCCCTCTGGCCACACCTTGCGCGGATGGGCAATGGCACTGCTGCTCAGCGAGATCAATCCTGCCGCACAGGACGAAATCCTCAAGAAGGGCTACGAGTGGGGCGAGAGCCGCGTGATAGCCGGATACCACTGGCAGAGCGACACCGACGCTTCGCGCCTGCTTGCATCTGCCTGTTATGCCCGCCTGCATACGAGTGAGGATTTCCTTGAAGATATGGCTGCCGCCCGCGAGGAATTTGCAGAAAAATTGCGACACCAGTGAAACTTACTTACTTGCTGCTTCCAGTTCTTTGCGGATGACGTCGTTACCAGGGAAACCAATGTTCTTGAAGGTCTGTTCGCCCTTGGTGTTATAAATGGCATAGGTGGGGATACCGTCAGACTCGTATTTGTCGAGAATGTAACGGTACTGTTCGTCCGTCAGGTAGTAGTGATCCCCGTCAATTTCCTTGATCATCTCCTGCCAAGTGGCAAGGGGCGACGAGGGCGGTGAGAAATAGACGAATTGGATGTTCTTGTCCTTGAGTTCTTGTTTCATGGGTGCCATCAGCCTATGTCCTTGACGGCAGGGACCGCACCACGTGGCCCAGATGTCGATGAGCACCGCCTTACCCTTATACTTGTCGAGGATGGTCTGCAGGATGTTTTCTGGGGCTACGTCGTCGTACTTCTGATAGAACACATGCTCTGTGCTACCCAGTTCTTGGGCTAATCGTTGCTGTTCTGCCTGATACTCGCGGATAACATTCTTACAGTCCTCACATTTCATTATCTCGAGGAAATTATTCAGCAAGCCCTTATATTCATCCCCCATGAGTGTCTGAACAAGTTTCAGTTCATTGTTGTGGACATTCTTTTTCGCGGCATCCATGTCATAGTAACTCATCAATTCCGACTCCCAGAAAGCCAAACTGCAAGGCGATTTCGGCTCGTAGAGATACTTGTAAGTGTAGGCAATTTCCTCTTCCGAAAGAAGAAGCAGTTCCCTGTTTTTCTCACAATCCTCCAAATAATTGTCGTTGCCCCAACTTCTCACCGTTCCGTCTGGTGACATCACATAATGGCTATAAGTTCCAGCAAAGTTGTGTGTCCACTCTACGAAATGACTTTCTGCCTCCATACACAGCAGGTCTTTGGTCGCTGTGGTGTAGTTCGAGGCCTTAACATCGGCAACGCGCTGATTGAAGATGTCCGTCAGACATTGCAGACGCTCTTCCTTTGTCTTGCACTCCCTGACTTTGAGGTAGGTCTTTTCATCATCCTTGTAGGTCGTAAAAGCGTCGTATGCTTTTTGCATGTCCATATTGGTCTTGGCCAGATAGCCCTTAAAGGCGACAAATGGACATTCCTGTCCGTCTGTGACTTTCATCAGGATCTCAGTCTCCTGACCAGGGGCGATGAGGATGGTAGGGAATGCTTTTATTTCATTGGGATATGTGATATCCCAAATGCCAATGCGAACCTGACGAGGCAGCCACAAGGGAATCTCTGCCGTGACTGTGCCGTCGTCGGCAAAGGGGAATTCCTTCTCGAAACGTGACTTGGAACATAGTGGCGTGAAGCCATGCACCATGAATTCCTTTTTCATCTCAGGCTTATAGCCCAAAAGTTTCACCTTGATAGTAGCCACGCCTTTATTAATCGTGGCGTCGGGCAGCGTCTCGTCCTTGGCATATTGCACATTCTTCCACTCGTCAGGAATCACCACTTCTTTTTTGTACTTAGAGTCGCAGATATTCCAGAAAGTAAAGGCTCCGTCGGAATAGCCTTCCAGGAAGTCCATCTCCTTGGTGTCGAGTGGCACGGGCTTGAAGTGCAGGGCCAACTGATTCTGTGCCTGTCCTGCCATCGCGATGAAGGCAAGGAGAATGGTGAGGATGGCTTGTTTTTTCATTGTTCGTTTTGATTTGACACTGCAGACTAAAAGACCCCGTGATTCCTTTTATGCTTTCCGGACGCGGAGGGTCTGGACGATGCGGCTCAGTTGGTTGGGGATGCGGATCTGCTGCGGACACTTGGAGAGACACTCCTCGCAGTCCTGACAGGCACGGGCCCAGGTCTCGGCATTGGGCAGGGCCTTGCGGTAGCCCTCGATGAACTTCTGCTGGCGTTCTGCATAGTCGGCGGCAGAAGGCTCTGGCAACGGGAGGATATGGCTGTTCACAGCCTCGTTGTAATAGGTGAAGTTGCCAGGGATATTCACACCGTAAGGACACGGCATACAGTATTCGCAGGCTGTGCAGGGTACGGTAGGCACACCCGACATCTGGTCGGCAATCTTCGCCAACAGCGCATTCTCTGCCTCCGTGCAGACCTCCAGGGGTGAGAAGGTCTTCACGTTCTCCTCCAGATGATCCATGCGGTTCATGCCACTGAGGGTGGTGAGGATATTCGGATGGGAACCCACCCAACGGAAGGCCCAACGAGCCGTGCTGTCATCGGGATGGACGGCCTTCAACTGATCCGCCAGTTCCTGGGCCATGCGTCCGAAGGCACCACCACGCAGGGGTTCCATCACGACATTCTGAATACCCAGTTTCTCACATTTATTATAGAGGTACTCTGCATCAGCATCCGATCGTCTGCCACCACGCATCGAGGCATGTGTCCAGTCGAGGAAGTTCATTTGGATCTGTACGAAGTCCCAATGGTACTCGTCGTTGTGGTCGAGCAGCCAGTCGAAGTCACGTACATCACCGTGATAGGAGAATCCCAAGTGCTTGATACGTCCTGCCTCGCGCTCTTTCAACAGGAACTCCAATACCCCATTGTCGAGGAAACGACCTTTCAGCGAGTCCATGCCCCCACCGATGCTGTGCAACAGATAGTAGTCGATATGGTCCACCTTCAACCGCTCAAACGACTGCTCGTACATCCGCTTCGACTCGTCGAAGGCCCAGAGACGACGGTTCTGGCTCGACATCTTCGTGGCCACGTAGTATTTCTCCCTGGGATGCCGCGAGAGGGCATTACCCATCAGCACCTCCGACTGTCCGCCCATATACATCGGGGCGGTGTCGTAGTAGTTCACGCCATGCTCGATGGCATAGTCAACGAGTTCGTTCACCTGTTCCTGATTGTTGGGCAGACGCATCATACCGAAGCCTAACAGGGAGATCTGTTCGCCTGAGCCGTGCTGCACACGGTAGGTCATACGGTTCTCAACGGCTTTCTTGTCTTTCTGTGCCAGTGCGTTCAGTGGCTCCATCGCCATCAGGGCCATGGCTGATCCTGTACCAACGCCGAGTCTGCGAAGGAACTCGCGGCGCCCCATGCTTCTTTGATTATGATTCTCCATATCCTTCTATTTATGATTGTTGATGCGGCAAAGTTAAGGATATTTTTTCAAATTTGCAAGAAAAAGGGATGTATTTCTGTTTATTTCAAAAAAAAGTTTGTATCTTTGTGCAGTCAAACAAAGACAAGACGAATCATGAAGAAAAGATTATTATTGCTGTTGCCCCTCTTGTGTGTGGCAATAGGCATGGCCGCACAGAGTCCGATGCGGTTGCAAGTAGGTGAGACAGAAGTGAGTGTGGAGTTCTACACGTCTTCTATTATCAGGGTGACGAAGAGCCCTGTGGGGAGTACGTTTACAGGTGGAAATCTGGTGGTGACCGCTCAGCCAGAGGCTGTGGCGGTTAGCAGGAACGGTAGTTCGCTCTCCAGCAAGACCCTCACAGTGAAGGTGGATCCGAAGACGGGTGCCCTCACTTTTTCCGCGAAGGGAAAGGTGCTGCTCCGTGAGAAGAAACTCGCCTTGACACCTATTACCACAGGTAACGATGCTGGTAAATATCAAGTGCAGCAGGTCTTCACCCTCGACAAGGATGAGGCCATCTATGGCCTGGGTACCATCCAGAACGGCAAGATGAACCGTCGTGGTGAGCACAAGCGGATGGAGCAGTCGAATCTCGAAGACTTCCAGAATGTGTTGCAGAGCATCAAGGGCTGGGGCCTCTATTGGGATAATTATTCGCCAACGATGTTTGACGACGATGCCAACGGGATGTCGTTCACCTCTGAAGTGGGGGAGGGCGTCGATTATTATTTCATGTATGGCGGCTCTGCCGACGGGGTCATCGCCCAGATGCGTCACCTGACAGGCGATGTGCCTATGTTCCCCCTCTGGACCTACGGCTACTGGCAGTCGAAGGAGCGTTATAAGACAGCCCGTGAGACAGAAGGCATCGTCGATAAGTACCGTGAATTGCAGGTGCCTCTCGATGGCATCATCCAGGACTGGCAGTACTGGGGCTCGAACTACCTGTGGAATGCGATGGACTTCCTCTCCGAGGATTTCTCCAATGGCGAGCAGATGATCAAGAATGTCCACCAGAAGCACGCCCATTTCATGATCTCCATCTGGGCCAGTTTCGGACCTCAGACCCAGCAGTTCCGTGAACTCAACGAAAAGGGTCTGTTGATGCCTTTCGAAACCTGGCCCCAGAGCGGTATCTCCCATATCTGGCCGCCACGCAGGGATTACCCCTCAGGCGTGAAGGTCTACGATGCTTTCAGTCCTGTGGCTCGTGATATCTACTGGAAACACCTGAAACGCCTCTACGACTACGGTACGGATGCGTGGTGGATGGACTCTACCGATCCGGATTTCTTCGATCCCCGTGAGTCGGACTACCAGCATAAGGTCTATGGTGGTACCTGGCGCTCGCAGCGTAATGCCTTCCCCTTGGAAACGGTGCGTGGCATCTACCAGTCGCAGCGCAAGGATTATCCTAACGCCACTAAGCGTGTCTTCATCATGACACGTTCCTCGTACGCTGGACAGCAGCACTATGGCTCGAATATGTGGAGTGGTGACGTGAACTCCTCTTGGGACATGCTGCGCAAGCAAGTGCCTGCCGGACTGAGTTTCTCATTGACAGGCAATCCCAACTTCAATACCGACATCGGCGGCTTCTTCTGCAGTTCCTATAATACGAGGGGCAGTGGCTCCGCCCCGAAGAATCCGCAGTTCCAGGAACTCTACGTGCGCTGGATGCAGTACGGCCTGTTCTGTCCCGTCTTCCGCAGCCACGGTGCCGATGCACCCCGAGAGATCTGGCAGTTCGGACAGAAAGGCGAGCCCGTCTATGATGCCATCGAAAAGATGATCCGTCTGCGCTATCGTCTTATACCTTATTTATATAGTACCGCCTGGCAGGTGACCTCGAACAACGACAGTTATCTGCGTCCCCTTTTCAGTGACTTCGCTGCTGACCGCAAGGTGTGGGATATGACGGACGAGTTTATGTTCGGTCGGAGCATCCTCGCTGCTCCCATCGTCGATCCGCAATATACGGAGGAAAAAGTGATCCGCACCAATGCGATGACGGGGTGGGATAGGAATGAAGTGAAAAGTGATGGAGTGAAAAGTGAAAAGTTGGATTGGACGGAGACGAAGGTTGATGTGAAGTATCTTCCGAAGGGGGCTCTCTGGTATGACTTCTGGACGAACCAGACCTATAAGGGCGGACAGGACGTAACGCTGCAGACCACCCTCGACCGCGTGCCGATGTTCGTCCGTGCAGGCAGTATCCTGCCCCTCGGCCCTGAGATGCAGTATGTGGGCGAGAAGGCATGGGATAATCTGGAAGTCCGCGTTTACCCAGGTGCCGACGGTTCTTTCACCCTCTATGAGGACGAGGGCGACAGTTACAACTACGAAAAAGGTATCTACAGCACCATCGCCTTCCGTTGGAACAATGCCAAGAAGACGCTCATCATCGGTGCTCGCCAGGGTAACTATCCTGGTATGCTCACGTCGAGGACATTCACCGTGGTTTGGCCTGATGGCACCACGAAACAGATCAACTATCAAGGACAGGAAATCATAATCAACAAATAAATATGAAGAAACTATTCATCACATTAGCCGTCTGTCTGACAGCACTCTCAGCCACGGCACAGCAGCACAAGTTATGGTACGACAAGCCCGCCAGTCAATGGCTGGAGGCCCTGCCTGTAGGCAACTCCACCCTCGGAGCGATGGTCTATGGCGGGACGGACACCGAAGAGATCCAACTCAACGAGGAGACCTTCTGGAGCGGTTCGCCCCACAATAACAACAGTCCCGAGGCGAAGGCCTACCTGCCTCGTGTGCGACAACTGATCTACGATGGCAAGGAGAACGAGGCGCATGCCCTCATCGACAAGTACTTTTTTAAGGGGCCTCACGGCATGAAATACCTGCCCTTGGGTTCCTTGAAACTGAAACTGGAACACAAGGATGTCAGCGACTATCGTCGTGAACTGGACTTAAGCACTGCCATTGCCACCACCTCTTATAGATATGATGGTGTGAAGTACGAGCGTACCGTCTTTGCCTCGCAGACGGATAGTGTCATCATCGTGCAGTTGAAGGCCAGTAAGAAAGGGGAATTGGAGTTTGACATGAGTTTCACGACCCCGTTGCAGGCGCAGGTGTTTACCGTTTCCTCCCACGAGGGTATCAAGGGTACCGTCAACGAACTGGCTGCTGTGGTCGAGGGTGTCGACCACGAAGGCATCAAGGCGGGTCTGAAGGCCGAGTGCCGTATCCTGGTGCAGGCGGATGGTGAGGTGAAGCGCAACTTAGAGTCGATAGAGGTGGATGATGCCACTACCGCTACCATCTATATCTCTGCTGCCACCAACTTCGTGAACTACCACGATATCAGCGGCAATCCTGTGAAGAAGAACAACGAGCGTCTGGCCCTGGCCTTTGCGAAGCCCTACAAGCAGTTGCTGAAGAGCCATATCCAGAAATACCAACAGCAATACAACCGTGTCAGCCTAAACATAGGAAATCCTAAGAATGCCTATGCCCTTCCCACAGACCAGCGCCTCGCTGCCTTTGAGAAGGATCCCAGCGACCTCGATATGGTGTCGCTCATGATGCAATATGGCCGTTATCTGCTGATTTCAAGTTCTCAGCCCGGTGGACAGCCAGCCAATCTGCAAGGTATCTGGAATGCACAGGTGAATGCACCATGGGATGCGAAGTACACCATCAATATCAATGCCGAGATGAATTACTGGCCTGCCCTCGTGGGCAATATCGCTGAGACGCAGCAACCGCTCTTCTCGATGATCCGTGACCTGAGTGAGACGGGTGCCACGACGGCGCAGGAGATGTATGGCTGCAAGGGCTGGGTGGCGCACCACAATACCGACCTATTCCGTGTGTCTGGTCCTATCGACGGCACCACGTGGGGTATGTTCCCAACAGGCGGTGCCTGGTTGACAACACACATCTGGCAGCACTACCTCTATACGGGCGACAAGGATTTCCTGGCTCAATACTACGATGTGATGAAGGGGGCTGCCGACTTCTTGGTGGACTATCTGCAGACCTATCCTGCGAATGGTGAGGTAAAGAATGCCGCAGGTTGGCTGGTGTCTGTGCCTACCGTCTCGCCAGAGCACGGCCCGTTGGGCAAGCGCACCACCGTGACGGCTGGTTCCACGATGGACAACCAGATTATCTTCGATGTCTTCACACAAGTCCTCGCTGCCGCGAAGGTGCTGGGTAAGGACAACTCAGAACTCGCACCGCTCAGTGCAGCCCTGAAACGTCTGCCGCCGATGCAGATTGGTCGCTATGGCCAGTTGCAGGAGTGGATGATTGATGGCGACGACCCCAAGGACGAGCACCGTCATATCTCCCATCTCTATGGTCTCTATCCCTCGAATCAGATATCTCCCTATTCGCATCCTGACCTCTTCACCGCTGCTGCCAATACGCTGAACCAGCGTGGTGATATGGCGACGGGTTGGAGTCTGGGGTGGAAGATTAATTTCTGGGCGCGTATGCTCGACGGCAACCATGCCTTCAAGATCATCAAGAATATGTTGCATCTGTTGCCGGACGACCGTTCGATGCGCAGCCATCCTGACGGACGTACCTATCCGAACCTCTTCGATGCGCACCCGCCTTTCCAAATCGATGGTAACTTCGGCTGTGCCGCTGGTGTCTGCGAGATGCTTCTCCAGAGCCACGACGGTGCCGTCCATCTGTTGCCTGCCCTGCCAGATGACTGGGCCAGCGGCGAGGTGAAAGGTTTGCAGGCCCGTGGCGGTTTCACGGTCGATATGAAGTGGCGTGAAGGTAAACTCCAACAGGCGGTCATCCGTCCCACAATCGGTGGCACGCTCCGTCTGCGTTCCTATGTGCCGTTGAAGGGTAAGGGTCTGAAACCTGCACAGGGTGATTGTCCCAACGATTTGTTGCGCCCTGCCGACATCCAGCAGCCGCTCAGGTCTGCGGAACTCTCTAATTTTAAGATACTTCCCATCCGTAAGGTCTATGAGTACGATATTGAAACTGTTGCAGGGAATAATATTATTTGTAACCTCGGAAATGATTGAAACAAACGCGAAAATAAATGTAACGCAGAGCAAATAGGATGTTACTATTTTGCTGTATCTTTGCAGCGTCAAAAGTGACAGAATAGAATTGTTTTAGTTATATTAGTATTAGTAGTTAGTAGTTTTTCCTACTTCGGGGCAATGAAAAGCGTTTCTATTGCCCCGTTGTTGTTTTCAGACGCGAACGTTTATCTGAACCAAATAGCATTTATTAAATCAAATAGAAAATGAAACGTTACTTATTATCACTTTCTTTCATGCTCTGTGCTGGTCTTACTGTGTCTGCACAGACACTGCCGTATCAGAATCCGAACCTGAGCGCCAAGGAGCGTGCCAAGGATCTCTGTGGTCGTTTAACTCTTGAAGAGAAGGCCATGCTGATGCTCGATGAGAGTCCGGCAATCCCCCGTCTCGGTATCAAGAAGTTCTTCTGGTGGAGCGAAGCCCTGCATGGTGCTGCCAATATGGGCAACGTGACCGTCTTCCCTGAGCCTATCGCAATGGCTTCGTCGTTCAACCCTGATCTATTGTATAAGGTGTTCGACGCTGCGAGTACCGAGTTCCGTGCACAGTATAACCGTCGTATGATTGAACAGAAGGGCGAGGACGAGAAATTCCACAGCCTTTCCGTTTGGACACCGAATGTAAACATCTTCCGTGACCCCCGATGGGGACGTGGACAGGAGACCTATGGCGAGGACCCCTATCTGACCTCCGTGATGGGTGTGCAGGTGGTGAAAGGTCTGCAGGGGCCTGAAGATACGAAATACCGTAAACTCTGGGCCTGTGCCAAGCACTATGCCGTTCACAGCGGTCCTGAGTACACCCGTCACTCTGCCAACCTCACCAACGTGTCGCCTCGCGATATGTGGGAGACCTATATGCCTGCCTTCAAGACCCTCGTGCAGGATGCGAAGGTGCGTGAGGTGATGTGTGCCTATCAGCGTCTCGACGATGATCCTTGTTGTGGGTCCCAGCGCTTGTTGCAGACCATCCTGCGCGACGAGTGGGGTTTCCAGTACTTGGTGGTCAGCGACTGCGGTGCTGTCAGCGATTTCTATGAGTCGCACAAGTCGTCCTCCTCGCCCGTCCATGCCTCGGCC
>JAFWTK010000077.1 GCA_017518935.1 Prevotella sp. | reverse complement strand
TTCTTTGCTACTGTCCAAACATTCTTACGGGCTCCAAAGTAGCCACGGGTAAGTTTCAAAATTCTCTTACGCTTTGCTCTTGATGCAACGTGATTTACACTTCTTGGCATAATTCTTCTTACTTTAAAATGTTAGACAATAGGGTTAGCGGAGACACAGCAGATCACGAACCTGCTTCAGGTTTGAAGGGTCAACGATAGCAGAGTGCACAAGATTGCGCTTCTGCTTCTTGGTCTTCTTTGTCAGAATGTGGCTGTGGTAAGCGTGATTTCTCTTAACCTTACCTGTACCGGTGAACGAGAATCTCTTCTTGGCACCGGAGTTTGTCTTTACTTTTGGCATTGTTTTTAAAATTTTAAATTATTATTAATAAGCGACGGCTACGCATATACCGGGCGCGCCATCTTAATCTTCAGTTTCCTGTAACTTCTTCAGGGCATCGGCAGAAATCTTGGCGTTGGCAAAGAGACCGCCATTTGCGGGAATCCCTGCATCAACCTCCTGCTGAACAGCCTGCTGAGCCTTCTTCTGCTCCTTGATCTCAGCCTCGGCAGCCTCACGGTCGCGGGCCTGCTGGCTCTTCTTCTTCTCACCAGCCTTCTTCGGAGCCAGATAGAGGAACATCTTCTTGCCTTCGAGCGAGGGCATGCCCTCTACCTTACCGACTTCCTCCAGATCGTTGGCAAAACGCAGGAGGAGCACTTCGCCTTGTTCCTTGAACAGGATGGAGCGACCGCGGAAGAACACATAGGCACGAACCTTGTTGCCTTCGCTGAGGAACTCCTTGGCATGCTTCAGTTTGAACTGATAGTCGTGCTCGTCGGTCTGGGGGCCAAAGCGGATTTCCTTCACCTCCACCTTTACCTGCTTGGCCTTCATTTCCTTCTGGCGCTTCTTCTGCTGGTAGAGGAACTTGGAGTAGTCGATGAGACGACAAACTGGCGGATTGGCGTTGGGTGAAATCTCCACAAGATCAACACCCTGATCGTGGGCCATATTCAGAGCATCACGGGTAGGAACTACGGTGCTGCCATTGTCACCGACGATACGAACTTCACGTACTCGAATCTGCTCATTGATACGGTACTGTTGCTTCAATTTGTCATTCTTCATCCACTATTTTTTATGAAATCGGCTGCAAAGGTACTAACTTTCAGCGAATTAACCAAATTTTTCGGCAATTATTTTATTTTAAAAGTCTTTGGTCATTTCAGCGACGCGAGCGTTGACCTCATCGATGAACTCCTGAATGGTCTTCACACTCTGTTCACCACCACCCTGAGGACGTACGGCGACAGTACCGTCGGCGGCTTCCTTCTCACCGACAATCACCATGTATGGGATGCGCTTCAACTCGTTGTCGCGAATCTTACGACCCAGTTTCTCGTTGCGCAGGTCGATGGTGGCACGCACACCGCCTAAGTCGAACTTCTTGGCAACCTCCTGAGCATAGTCGTTGTACTTCTCCGACAGCGGCAGGATAGCCACCTGGTCAGGCGTGAGCCACAAGGGGAAGTGACCGCTGGTATGCTCGATGAGCACAGCGCAGAAACGCTCCATGCTTCCGAAGGGTGCACGGTGGATCATCACAGGTGTCTTCTTCGTGTTGTCCTCGTCGGTGTATTCGAGTTGGAAACGCTTCGGCAAATTATAGTCCACCTGAATGGTACCCAACTGCCAGCGACGACCGATAGCGTCCTTGATCATGAAGTCGAGTTTCGGACCGTAGAAAGCAGCCTCGCCGGTCTCCATGCGGGCTTTCATACCCTTCTCCTGGCACGCCTCGATGATGGCGTTCTCGGCCGTTGCCCAGTCCTC
>JAFWTK010000005.1 GCA_017518935.1 Prevotella sp. | reverse complement strand
TCTTGACATCCTTATCAAGCGGGTTGGCATTGAACACCGTCTTGGCACCTGTCTGCTCGGCTTTGTCTATCGAACCGAGTTTCTCCGTGGGGTGGTAGATCTGACAGCCTATCAGGTAGAAGGTGTTGTCGAGGCCGAAAAGCGGCGCATCGCCCCAGTTGGCGAAGAAACGACAGTCATCGAAGACCAAGCCATCAACACCCCACCCTTCGATGAGGGTGTATTCACGGTTATTGAAGAAGTCACAGGTATTGAACTTCACAGCCATACAGTTTTGGAGTTCCATAATGCCATAGGTACAATCGTGAATGTTCGACTTGATCATACCGAAATCGGTGGTTTCTCTCAAAACCACGCCGTAGGTGCCACAGCCATAGAGGTCGCACCTATTGACCAGAATCTGCTTTCCACCTTTAACACCGATGACACCACCGTCACAGAAGCCTCCCTCGGTATGACCGATGGTCAGGTCCTCCACCGTACAGTCCTCGCAGTTGACGAAACGGATGCAGAAAGCATAACGGGGATCGACCTCGATGCTGGAATTCTTACCACCGCGGATATTGAGGTTCTTGAAGTTCTTCAAAGTCAACTGCTGTCCATCGCTGGCATCCTCGCTGATCACCTCAGGCTCCTTACTAATGCCCAAAGCATCATAACCTGCCCATCGACGACCTGGCCTGTTCCTGAACTCAGACTCATTCTCCAGGATGCGCGAGAGGTTCAGATGGATATTGTCTGCCACCATGACGATTCTGCCCGGACGGAGACTGGCAATAAACTCGGCCTCGTTGGTGACAACATATACTTCCTCACCGTTAATCTTTTTCGGTTCTATCTCTTCCGGGCCGCGTCCATCGTCTGCCAGTCCACCAGGGAACTGCTCCGGTTTCAGCAGACTGACACGATCTTCATCGGGCACAGCCTCCTCACTCTTGATGAGTTGCACGTTGGTCTGTTCGATGATATTCAGTGTGATGGTGTTGTTATCTGCCACAGGACGATACCACGTCTGACTGCCAAAATAGTCCTGTAGATCCTTCGACTGGAACTTCCACCCATTACGAGCCAGAATCTCATTACGCATCAGACGCAGGTCTGCCTTGGAGAAACGGGCCAGATAGGTGGTATTCAGCAACATCGTGGTGAGGATGTCACTCACAGGCTGCTGTTCTGCCCATCGCTCCTGATTGATACAGTTCTCCAAGTTGTCGGGAGTCAACACCAGGGTCCAGACCACATCGTTGTTGGGCTTACGGACAGCCAAAAAGTACATGCCTTCCTGACGGATATAGTCCACGTTCCATCCCAACTGTCCCCTGACGGGCATATAGGCATCTGGATTATCCGTGGTGAGGGTATAGCGTCCCTGCTTGCCCTGAACTTTCGAGAGCATAAAGCGGAATCCGCCCTCGTGGGCATCAACGCCATTCATCGTCACTTCACCAGAAGCATTGACTTGGGCTGTATAAAGCACTGAACCGTCCCACCACTTGGAACCATTCTGAATGGTCTGCGCAAAAGAGGTGAAAAGTGAAAGGTGAAAAGTGAAAAGTATAAACAACAATCTCCTCATATCGGTCATCATTATTTCTAAATTATTATTATCTATTCTCAATTCTCAATGTTTGTTCTAGCCTCAAAGCCGCCCTTGAGATCTTCGACTGTCAGTTCAGTCAACTGCGACTTGCTGAGATTCGTCTGTCCGGCCAGACGGTTGGCCTGCTGCTGGATAGTCTTCTCAAAGACATTACGGGTAAAACGGGCATTACCGAAATTGCGGTCCTTATGCTCCACAGCATACTCGAACTGTTCTTTCAGGAATTCCTCAGCATCTTCGGCAAGGGTATACTGGTTCTTCTTCATATACATCTTGAAGATATCAACCAACTCCATACCTGTATAATCGGGGAAATCGATATAACGGTTAAAACGTGATTGCAAACCGGGGTTGGAGTCGATGAAGCGCTGCATCTCGTCCTTATAGCCGGCAATGATCACCACCAAACTGTCACGGTAATCCTCCATACGCTTCAACAACGTGGCAATAGCCTCCTGTCCGTAGTCCTGTCCGTTGTCACCCTCAGGCACCAGCGCATAGGCCTCGTCGATAAAGAGTACGCCGTTGAGGGCTTGCTGTATGACAGTATCCGTCTTCAAGGCAGTCTGTCCCATATACTTGGCAACGAGTCCACCACGGTCAGTCTCTACGGTATGACCCTTTTTCAGTACACCAAGATCCTTGTAGATACGTCCCACGATCCGCGCAACGGTGGTCTTACCTGTACCTGGCGAACCGTAGAACACGAGGTGATACGACACCTTCGCCGTCTTCAGTCCCTGCGCCTCACGCTGTTTCTGGAGTTTCACGAAGTTAGCCAACGAACGCACTTCTTTCTTCACGGAGTTGAGACCAATCAACTCGTCGAGTTCCTGGTACGGATCACCCTCCAAAGGCTCGTTCACGATGACAGAGTCTTTCCGCTCTACCTGCTCGGTCTGTTGCGCCGTCTCTTCTGTGGCATCCTTTTTTTCTTCATCATCCGCAAAGATGCCTATGATAATCAGCAGCACAAAAAAGCCCAGACTCAGGCAGCCGCAACCTTTGAGAAACTTACCGGTCATTTGCTTTACGTTATTCACATCCATATTGTCCTGATTTATTAGTTGATTTTTTCGGGGACAAAATTACAAAAAAAAAGCCGTCCAACAAAATCGGACGGCCTTTTTTATCAATTATCTGTGATTATCTGTGTAATCGGTGGCTTATTTCAGTTGACTTCGTCGACTCAAATACGCGACTCGGCATACTGAAAGCCAACTTTCGTCTACTCTCGCTGTTTATTTGAGTTCAGCGAGATACTTAATGGTGCGAACCATCTGAGAAGTGTAAGAATTCTCATTGTCGTACCAAGCAACAACCTGTACGAGAGAGTTGCCATCACCGATCTTAGAAACCATGGTCTGGTTAGCATCGAACAGTGAACCGAACTTCATACCGATGATGTCGCTGGAAACGAGTTTCTCCTAAGTGTAACCGAAAGACTCGTTGGTAGCAGCCTTCATGGCAGCGTTGATACCTTCGGCAACAGCAGGCTGGAGGAGGAGTATGTAAGGCGCTGCGCAGAGCTTGCCGCAGCATCGGAGTTCATCGAGAAACTCCCAC
>JAFWTK010000076.1 GCA_017518935.1 Prevotella sp. | reverse complement strand
GATGAAATGCACAGCACCGTTTTTGTTGATGAAACGGATGGCAATCACATTGTCGCCTTCTTGGAGCAGACCCTCTGGGATGTCATAGCGGCGTGGGGGATATTGGTAGCCTGTGCTTCCTATCTGCTTGCCATTCAGATAAGTAATGTCCTGATCGTAGAGGGTACCTAACAACAGACGGGCAGGCTTGCCAGCATGGGCCTTGTCTATCTGGATATGCTGACGGAGCCAGATGGAGCCCGTCCCTCGCCAACTCCAATCGTTCTGGTTAATGGTCTGCCAGTCGGCATCCTGACAGGAAGGTTGTGGATAAGTCTGAACATCGTCTGCCTTTTCAAGTATTTCGTTCCATCGTCTGCTGGCTTCACCATTGGCCTGCATCTGTGCTCGAATGTAGTTGTCGTTCTCATAGAACGCTGCCCGTTTCACCAACATCGGGTAGTCTCTCTCTAAAGAGTCCTTCGAGATCCATGCCTCGATGGGCGTTCCACCCCAACTGTTGACGATGACACCCTGTGCTACACCGGTCTTCTCGAACATCCGTTTGCCAAGGAAATAGCCGACGGCAGAGAAAGGCCACGCATTCTGCTTGTTCAGTGGCTTCCAGTTGATGCTTGTGGGACGGATATCGTCCTTCACACCGTGGGTGGCCGTCTCATTCTGCACACGGAACAGTCTGATTTGGGGATTCTCGTAGTTGTCAACCTCCTGGACATACTGCGGATAGACGCGTTCGATATGGACATCGATGTTAGACTGTCCTGACAGAAGCCACACATCGCCAATCATCACATTATCGATGACGAGATCGTTGACCGATAATTGATAAGGGCCTCCAGCCTTCATCTTTGGCAGGTCGATGCGCCATTTGCCGTTGGTGTCTGCCGATGTGGTGTATTGTTTTTTATTAAAAAGGATTCTTACAGACTCGCCAGCATCAGCCTTACCCCAGACGGGGATGGCCTTGCCTCGTTGAAGAACCATTCCTGACTGGAATAACTGGGGGAGGCTGACCTTCGCCTCGGCCAATGATGCGCACAGGAATGCTGCGACGATAAGAAGTGCTTTATTCATAAAGTTGGTAATCTGTCAGATTTTTGTGCAAATATAGCAAATTCCTGCGTTGAAATGGCGGATTCTTTCCTTTTTCTTTCCAAATGAAACATAACGAAAAGCATCTGTAACATTTCAAAACGGCACATTGTCCTGTTTTTATTAACTTTGCAGCCAGATTGATTTTTATGGCTTTAAAGAACGATAAACAGCAAAAAGTCTCATTGGGCGAGAAAGTGGGTTACTCTTTGGGTGACGCCGCTGCCAATCTCGTGTTCCAGATGATGGTCATCTTCCAGTTGAAGTTCTATACGGATGTCTTTGGACTGGATGGGGCTGTGGCTGGCAGTGTTTTGTTGATAGCCAGTCTCTCTGCCATCGTGATTGATCCCCTCATTGGGATAATGGCTGACAGGACGAACACCCGTTGGGGTAAGTTCCGTCCCTGGATCCTGTGGACAGCCGTTCCTTTCTGCGTGTTCTATGTCCTTGCGTTCTATAATCCGGGTATCGAGGATAAGGGTATGGTGGCCACCTATGCAACCATCTCCTACCTGTTGCTGATGACGGTCTACTCATTCAACAATATCCCATACACTTCGTTGGGTGGTGTTATTACGAGTGATATCAAGGAGCGTACGAACATCACAACCATCCGTTTCGTGGCTGTGATTATCGCCCAGTTCTTCGTTCAGGGACTCACGTTGCCGTTGGTCGACCATTTCGGAAATAACGGGGAGGACTTGCAGCATGGCTGGGTTTATACCATCGGTATTTTCTCCGTGATAGCCTTTATCTTCTTTATGATTACCTTCATGGTGTCTAAGGAGCGCATCCAACCGCCTCCCACTCAGAAGATGAATATCAAGGAGGATGTCAGGCAGACGGTATCGAATGTGCCTTGGAACATCATGTTCGTCCTGACCTTCTCACTCTTTATCACATTAGCGATGTGGGGTTCGGCCATGAACTTCTATTTCCAGTATA
The DNA here is from genome assembly GCA_017518935.1 of Prevotella sp. Classification (GTDB taxonomy): domain Bacteria; phylum Bacteroidota; class Bacteroidia; order Bacteroidales; family Bacteroidaceae; genus Prevotella. The sequence goes on along the minus strand of JAFWTK010000076.1, from coordinate 42,718 downwards.
ATATCGATCAGAAGTCGCTCTATGATTTCCTGCATTTCTTCAAGTTGACCGATAATCCGACGGAGGCCTATTCTGTGGGCTTCTCCGTATTTAACATGATTAGTGCGGTGGTGCAGTTTGTAGGTATCATCTTCCTGTCGCAGTATCTGGCCAATAAGTATGGTAAAAGAAAGACCTTTATGGTCTGTCTCTTTCTGACAGCCATTTTCTCGGCCATGTTCTATATCCCCTCTCCGACGGATGTCAGTCTGGTATTCGTGCTGAATGTCCTGAAGTCACTGGCATACGCTCCGACCGTTCCATTGTTGTGGGCGATGATTGCCGATGTGGCCGACCATATTGAGTATGAGAGTCACCGTCGTGCCACAGGTTTCTGCTTCTCAGGTATCGTGATGGCTTTGAAGGTCGGTCTCGGTACGGGTGGTGCCATTGCTGGTGTCATCATTTCCGCCTTTGGTTATGTGCCGGGTAATGTGAGTGCGCAGAACGAGAGTGCGATGATTGGTATCCGTCTGGTGTCCAGTATCCTGCCCGCCATCCTGTTTGGCATCGGTGTCCTGGCCCTCTATTTCTATCCCATCACCAAAGAGTATAATGAGGGTATGCAGGCGGAACTGGCTTCCAGACGCCGTCAGGCCAGTCATGACGATAAAGATTATTGATAACAGTACAATGTCTAATTTAAATAATTTGTGATTATGAAACCACGTTATCTTTTCCCGAGTGATTATATGGCAGATCCCGCTGCCAATGTGTTTAATGGGCGATTATATGTCTATCCTTCCCACGACTGGGAGGCTGGTGCTGCCTTCGACGACGATGGCGGACACTTCCAGATGAAGGACTATCATGTGCTCTCCATGGACGATATCGAAAACGGCGAGGTGACTGATCATGGTAAGATCCTCGATGTAGAGCAGGTAAAATGGGCTGAGAAGCAGATGTGGGACAATGACGTCGTTGAGAAGGATGGCAAATACTACCTGATCTTCTCTGCCAAGGACTACAACGGTGTGTTCCATCTTGGTGTGGCTGTGGCTGACAAGCCCGAAGGTCCGTTCATTCCGAACGATGAGCCTATCCGTGGCTCCATGAGTATCGACCCCTGCGTGTTCAAGGATGACGATGGAGAAATCTACATCTATTTCGGTGGTCTTTGGGGCGGACAACTCCAGTGGTATCAGGCTCCTGAGAAGTTGGTGAAGGAAGGTATCGACCTTGGCCCAGCCGCTGATAAGAAGACCCAACTCTTCGCGCCTGCCGACATCCCGGCACTGCCCAGTTTCGTGGTGCGCCTGAATGGTGATGTGATGCAGTTTGCTGAGGCTCCACGTAATGTGATTATCCTCGACAAGGACGGTCAGCCTTTGAAGGCTGGTGATCCGCACCGCTTCTTCGAGGCTTCGTGGATGCACAAATACAATGGTAAGTACTATTTCAGTTATTCTACGGGTGACAGTCACTTCCTCTGCTATGCCATCGGTGATAACCCCTATGGCCCGTTCACCTATCAAGGCGTGATTCTCGATCCCGTGGTTGGTTGGACAACCCACCACAGCATTGTGCAGTATAAGGGTGAGTGGTTCCTGTTCTACCACGACTGTGTACCCTCTAACGACATTACCCATCTGCGCTCATTGAAGGTACAGCGCCTGTTCTACAATGAGGACGGAACGATTCAAAAAGTGATAAATGAGTAACCTCATTGAGACATATTATACGGATCATCGTGACGAACTGCTGGCATTTGTCAGCAGTCGTCTCGGTGGCTCGGAAGAGTCGGAAGACATTGTCCAGAATGTCTTCCTGCGCCTTCTGACTTCTGACAAGATGATTACGGCAATCACTTTGCCGGCCTTAGTCTATACGATGGCACGCAACCTGATAACAGACTACTATCGCCGTCGTCGTAGCCATGAGGAGTTTGAGCATTTCATCCAAGGCTCTTCGGAAGAGGACGACTCGATGGAATCGGTGTTTTCTGCCAGAGAACTGACGGAACTGTTGGAACGTGGGCTGGCCCGTATTCCAGAGAATTGCCGTGAGGTCTACCGCCTGCATATCTATGGTGGGATGAAGGTCAGCGAAATCTCTCAGACGTTAGGTGAGGGCTATAAGTCTGTAGAACACCGACTGGGTACCGCCAGGAAGGCGGTACGTCAATACTTGCGAAAATACGCATAACGATATCGTTTGTATTAGTCTTCTACGATTTTGATGCGTCCTTGTGGCTGGGCGTATCTTTGGCCTGTGTTGCCACCAAGGACTTCGCGGAGATAATTTGACAATGCTTCGTAATAGCGAAGTGAACTCTCTTGGAGCACGGGACATTTCTTGAAACAGTCGAAGAAGCCGCCGGCATCGTGGTTGTAGTTCGTCAAGGCCACACTGTAAGTACGCTGCATATCGATAGGTGCATAACTGCCGTCAGCCCGCTGTATCTCGATGTCACTGACGGTGTGACTTTTGCTGTGGATGGTGAACCGCAGACCGGAAACCTGTGGGAAGTTACCGTCGAGCACAGGCACGAGGGCTGTACAGCGGGTCAACATCTGTTGCAACTGTTGGGCAGTCACTGAGATACGGCGCAGGGTATTGTCATAGGGCAACATACCGATGATGTCACCATAGGTAATGTCGCCTGCACGAATGTCATTACGGATGCCGCCACCGTTCTCCATACCGATGTCTGCCTTCATGACGTAACGGTAAGCGTCAGCCACTAAGTCGCCTGCATTCGTTTCTTGTCCGCGTACCATCATCTGGTTGTTTTCGTCGGTCACCACGAGCGTATAGTCGCTGTGGGCTACCACCTCAGAGGTAACGGCCTTAACCATCTGGTGGATGCTGTCAACGGTTGCAGTTATTGTTGCATTCTCATAGGGGATATCCTGACTCTTGATGAGATGGGTGATGAACCGTCCGTCGGGGGTGATGAGTAACTTGCCTACATTGGCGAACTGTGTTCCCGTCTGGGTGACGGAAATCTCCTTGCCGTCAAGGTTCTTTATCTTTACGCCTTCGAAAATCTCGTGGGAGTGCCCGTCGAGCACCACGTCAATGCCTCGGGTATTATTGACGAGACGATACGAACTGAATCCCAGCGACTGGGGTGTCTCGCCCACGTGTGAGAGCAGGACCACATAGTCGGCTCCTTCAGCACGTGCATTGTCGACAGCCTGCTGAATGAGTTGATAAAAAGTCTTAGGCTTCAGGTCGTAGAGCAGGATGCCGTTGGTATCGTAGAACGAATAGCCCTCAAGTATCATCGTCTCTGGGGTGGTGGCTCCCACATAAGCCACCTTCTTATTGCCGTACTGATGAATCACGTAGGGAGCATAAAGAGGCTGAGGTTCTCCTGCTTCATAGAGGTTGGCACATACCACTGGGGTACCGGCCTCTTCTAATAACTGCTTCATGCGAGATACACCATAGTCAAACTCATGGTTACCCAGCGTTAGGGCATGGTAGTCCATATGACGCAGGATATCAGCGATATACTGACCCTTCGAGATGGCTCCTGTGGTGTTGCCTTGCAGGAAATCACCACAGCACACTGCGGCTGCATATGCCGTATCCGACTGGTTGATGGCATCACGCAGACCTGCTATCTTCGTATAACCGTCAATGCCACAATGGGCATCGTTTTCGTAGAGAATCACAATGCTCTTCTGAGCCATCACCAGATGGCAGCCCATTATGAGGGCCAACATGCTGAAACAAAATTTCCTTACCATATTCACTATTCATTATTGATGTTTCACATCGAGTTCGCTCACGCTCGGCATTGCTCAAGCACACTTGGCACTGCTCTCACTTAATCGCGAACTTCACTATTCACTATACTCTGTCGGATCTTGGATTCCGGCTTCAGCGAGGGCCTCCTGACGTTCTACGCAAGTGCCGCATTTGCCACAGTGCTTGTCGCCACCACGATAGCATGACCAGGTTTCGGCATAGTTGATGCCTAATGCCTTACCTCGCACGGCAATCTGCCCTTTCGTCATATGACAATAAGGCGAGAGCAGACGTACCCCGTTGAAGGTACCCGCTTGGGTAGCGGCATCAAAGGCCTCTACAAATTCAGGCCGACAGTCGGGGTAGATCGTGTGGTCGCCCCCGTGGTTGGCCATCATGATATATTGCAGGTCGTTGCTCTCTGCCATACCGGCAGCAATGGCCAGCATGATACCGTTGCGGAAAGGTACCACCGTCGACTGCATATTCTCATCGGCATAGTGCCCCTCCGGGATGGCTTCGTCGCCCTCCAACAGGGAACTGCGGAAGTACTTCCCCATAAAGTCGAGAGGTATCACGATATGCTTGATGCCTAACCGTTCACAGTGTAGTTGGGCAAAGGGAATCTCCTTCGCATTATGGTTCGATCCGTAGTCGAAAGAGATGGCCAAGGCGATTCGCTCCTGATAGTCATATAATAAGGTTGTGGAATCCATCCCTCCACTCAGAATTAATATACAGTCTTTCATCTTTCGTCAAATTTTGCTGCAAAGATAACACTTTTTTGGGGAATTGTTATGTGGTGTCGTTGTTTTTTTGTAATTTCGCACCATGAAACAGACATTTAAAGTATTTGTTGAAAGGCAGACACGAAACATACTACTCACTGTTTTTGCTGTGATGGTCATTACCGTTTTCGTGTCTTTTATGATATGCCGTCATTCCTTGACAGCAGAGGCCCAGATACGTTACATCGGACTGAAATATGTCATCTCTGAGAAGATTGCCAAGACCATCGGGACTATGGAGATGAGTGCCGAGAATGTCTTTGAAGAGGTGGGAGAGCACATGAATTCTCCTGAGGCTGTGGTTGCGGCCTTGAAGAGTAAGACGCATCTTAATCCAGAAGTAAGAGGCTATTTTGCTGCGTTCGAGCCTGATTATTTCCCACAAGAGGGAACATGGTTCGAGCCCTACATCCATCATCGTGACACTAGCGAGTTCGAATACACGCAAGTGGGTTCGGCCCGTCATGACTATACGAAGTCCGACTGGTATGTCCGTGCGAAGAAATCGAGCGGTAGTTTCTGGTCCGATCCTTATTATTATTACGATGGAACGAGTATGAGCGGCCACTATGCCACGTTTGTCAAACCCATTTTCGACGCGACAGGGCGTTTGGCATGCGTCTGCGGAGCCGACATCACCTTTGAGTGGCTGACCAAAGAATTACAGAAGATAGATAAGGATAGCAGCAACGACAGTCTGTTGAACAAAGGTCATTTGTACGATATTCGTGACTTCTACTCTGTCATTATCGACAAGGGTGGTTATTGTATCATTCATCCAGAGGGGAAGAGCGTGTCGTTGACCAAAGAACAGGTGCGCATCTTGTTGCAAAGGAAGAGTGGCACGATGGACTTGGAGATTAGTGGTGTGCCGTCGACGCTCTATTATGCACCGATAGAACATATTGGCTGGACGGTGGCTGTTGTGGTGGCAAAGCAGAATTTGCAAAGACCATTGTTCCTGCTGGGACTTGTCTTCTTCTTGGTCGTTGTCATCGGAATGGTAGTCGTATGGTTGGCATGTAACAAGAAATTCCACCAATAACTCATTTATAAACATTATCATTATGGAAAAAACCCTTGTATTATTGAAGCCCAGTTGTGTTCAACGGCAACTGATTGGCGAGATTGTGAACCGTTTTGAGCGTCGTGGCCTTCGCGTGGCAGGTATGAAAATGATGCAACTCTCTGACGAGATTCTGCGCGAACACTATGCCCATCTCGTAGACCGTCCCTTCTTCCCCTCGTTGGCAGCCTCCATGCAGGCCTCACCGGTAGTGGCTCTTGCCCTCGAAGGTGTGGATGCCGTACAGGTAGTGCGTACGATGACAGGCTCCACCAATGGACGTGAGGCTGCGCCTGGAACTATCCGGGGTGACTACTCGATGAGTAACCAGCAGAATATCGTACATGCCAGCGACTCAACGTCGAATGCCGAGATTGAGTTGAAGCGTTTCTTCCGGGATGAGGAGATTTTTGACTACACCAGTGGTGCCATCGGCTTTATCTATGGCGACGGCGAGGCGAAATAAGTTATTGGAAAATGAGTGTGGTCAGTTTTTCTGTGGCGAACAGGTCGTTCGCCACTTTTTGTATATCCTCGGCATTCACCTGGTCGATACTCTCGTAGAGGTGGGTGATGTCCTTCTCCCAGCCGTAGTGCAGGAAACTCTTACCAAAGTCGAGGGCAAACTGCTCATGGTTGTCGCAGGCAATGGCAATCTGTCCCTTCAACTGGCGTTTGGCATTGCGGAGTTGAGTGGCGCTGAGGGGCTTCTGCATCACCTTGTCCAGTTCGCGTCGCACCAGACGGAGGCATTTCCGGACATCATGCGGATCGCAGCCAAAATAGACACTCCAGATACCAGTATCACTATAACTCACCATCGCACTCTCGACGGTATAGACCAGTCCGTGGCGCTCACGCAGGGAGAGGTTCAGACGGGCATTCATGCCTGGGCCGCCTAAGATATTATTTAATAGGTAGAGGGGGATGCGCAGGGGGTGGTGGATGTCGTAGGCCCGTGTGCCGAGCATCACGTGAGCCTGGTGGGTGCCAATGATACGGGTTTCGTTTAATGAGGAATGAGAAATTAGAAATGAGAAATGTTGATTAGTTTTATAAGTAGAGTCTTTGCTTGTCTGGTAATCATTATTTCTCACTTCTAATTTCTCATTAATAATTCTTTTCACCAGTTTCTCAAAGTCCAGATCCCCATAGGCAAAGAAGATGGCATTGTCCGGACGGTAGTGGCGGTGTACGAAGCGCAGGGCATCGTCTGTGGTATAGGTGCGCAGTTGCTCTGCCTTACCAAGGATGTTATGTCCGAGGGGATGTCCTGCAAAGAGGATATTCTCGAATTCATCGTAGATCAGTTCGGCAGGTGAGTCGTTATAACTCTCGATTTCATCGCAGATCACCTCTACTTCCTTGTCAATCTCATGTTGAGGATAGGTGCTGTGGAAGACGATGTCCGTCAGGATGTCCACAGCCTGTGCAAAATGTTCCTTGGAGATGGCGGCATAGAAAACAGTATCTTCCTTATTGGTGAACGCATTGAGTTCACCACCCACACCTTCAAGGGCATTGATGATTTGTAGGGCATTGCGCTTCTCGGTACCCTTGAATGTCATGTGCTCGCAGAAATGCGCCAGACCCTCTTCCCCAGAGTGTTCGTTACGGGTGCCTGCTGCAATCTGATAACCGCAATAGACCACCTGTGAGGAGGACGGCAGATGGATGATCCGCAGGCCGTTTTCAAGTGTATGAGTGAAATATTTCGTCATTTTAGGCGCAAAGGTACAAATTTTTTCTTAATTCTTAATTCTTAATTCTTATTTTATTTGTATCTTTGCATCCGTAAAAGACTAATACGATGCGAAAAGTTATTGGAATCGGCGAGACTGTTCTCGACATTATCTTCAAAAACGACCAGCCTATCGGTGCTGTGCCGGGTGGGTCAGTATTCAACGGTATCATCTCTTTGGGACGCTGCGGCATACCTACCTCATTCATCAGTGAGACGGGCAACGACCGGGTAGGTAAGAAAATCATATCTTTCCTGAAGGAGAATAATGTGAATGCGGAGTATCTCTATGTCTATCCAGAGACAAAGTCACCTATCTCCTTAGCGTTCCTGAATGAGAATAACGATGCGGAGTATATTTTTTATAAGGATCACCCGCATGATCAGTTGGACTTTGTCTATCCTGACATCCAACCCGACGACATCGTGATGTTCGGCTCCTATTATGCCGTTAATCCTGTGATCCGTCCACAGATGGTGGCTTTTCTCGATCATGCCAAGAACAAGGGGGCTATCATCTATTACGATGTGAACTTCCGCGCCTCGCATCAGCATGAGGTGATGAAACTGACCCCGAATATCTTGGAGAACCTGGAGTATGCGGATATTGTGCGAGGTTCTTCCGAGGATTTCGAAATCCTTTATAAGAAAACGGATGCCGATGCCCTCTACCGTTCCCAGATATCCTTCTACACCAAGAACTTCATTCTCACCCAGAGCAAGGAACCTGTGGAACTAAGAGCCGAAGGAGGTATCAGTAAACAATATACCATAGAACAGGGTGAGGTAGTCAGTACCATCGGAGCAGGCGACAACTTCAATGCAGGCTTCGTCTATGGCCTGATCAAGTATGGTGTGACCCGTGAGATGGTCAGGACAGGCTTCAGCGAGAATCTGTGGGATCAGATTATCAGTTGCGCCATCAAGTTCTCAGCGAATGTCTGTCAGAGTATTGACAACAGCGTGGATGTTGCATTCGGAGAAGAACGACAGCGCGAACTGTGATTCCTCCCAAGAGTAGGGGAGTCTTTTATTTCTTCTTTTTACGGGTTTTGCGGAGGGCCCAGCCTTCTTCGGAGAAGTCTGGCTCGGGTCCACGGAGGTCGCGAGGAACCCTTTTCATCAGACTGCGCCAGTCATCTTTCTCATCGATGAAATCGCGGTTTTTGCGTTTCTTTGTGAAATCCTGTGGAACCTTTTTCTGCGAAGCCTTTCCCTTTGACGTGGCTTTTGTCGAAAAAGACCTCATCCCTGATGCCTCGCCTGTTCGCTGCTTCTCATTGGCATCATTGCAACGTACTTGGCGACCTTTGTGGCGGATACCTGTCAACTGGATCATCACCTTCTTGGCATCTTTCTCAGGCACCTCGAAATACGAGATGGTATCAAGCAGGTCGATATGCCCCACCTCCTGACGTCCGCCCACGAAACGGTTCAGCATCTGCATCAGTTCGCCTGGATAGAACCCGTCACGCTTACCGAGATTGATAAACAGGCGCTTATACCCTTTCTGTGCTTTGTTCTGTAACTTTTGCTTGTCTGTCTGGGGCTTCTTTTCCTTTGCCATGTCCACCTTTTCCAATTCTGGGGCATCTGCATAGTAAGCCAGGAACTTGCCAAACTCCAACGATACGATCTTCTTGATGATTTCCTCTTTGTCGATATACTCGAAGTAACGGCTGATATCCTGCATGAACGGAGCAATCTCCTCGTCATCCACATCCGTCTTCACAATCTGATCCATCACCTTATAGAGTTGTTTCTTGCAGATTTCCTCGGCTTTCGGAATCTCTGCCTGGACGAATGCTTTGCCTATCTCTTTCTCGATATTACGGATCTTGAACTTTTCACGGCTATGGATAATAGAGATTGAAGTGCCTTTCTTTCCTGCACGACCTGTACGACCTGAGCGGTGGGTATAGTTCTCTATGTCATCGGGCAGTCCGAAATTGATGACGTGAGTCAGGTCATCCACATCGAGCCCTCGTGCGGCTACATCCGTTGCCACCAACAACTGCGTCAGATGCTGACGGAATTTCTGCATTGTCAAGTCACGCTGAGGCTGCGAGAGGTCACCGTGCAACGACTCTGCGTTATAACCGTCGCGAATCAACTTATCGGCAATCTCCTGGGTCTCTACCTTTGTGCGACAGAAGATAATGGCAAAGATCTTAGGATAGTAATCTACGATGCGTTTCAGGGCGAGATACTTGTCTTTGGCGCTTACCAGATAATAGATGTGGTTTACATTCTCTGCACCTTCGTTGCGGCTGCCCACCACAATCTCCTTGTAGTCGTGCAGATAGGTCTTCGCGATACGTTCCACCTCACGACTCATCGTCGCAGAGAACATCAGCGTGCTATGTTCCGTAGGCAATGACTCGAACACCTCATTGATACTCTCCGAGAAACCCATATTCAACATCTCGTCAGCCTCGTCGAGTACGATGGTCTGCACTCGTTCCAGACGGGCATAGCCACGATGCATCAGATCAACCAGTCGGCCAGGTGTCGCCACGATGATGTTCACCCCTTTCTTCAGGGCACGCATCTGCGGCTCGATAGAGGCACCACCATAGACAGCCTCCACATGCACCCCGTCCATATATTTGGCAAAGTCGCGGATGTCATCCGTAATCTGCAGGCACAACTCACGTGTCGGACTCAACACCAAAGCCTGTGTCTCCCTGCTTGTCGTATCTATCCGCTCCAACAAAGGGATACCAAACGCTGCCGTCTTACCTGTACCCGTCTGGGCAAGGGCAATCACGTCTCTCCCCTCTGGAGAAATCAGATAGGGAATTACCTCCTCTTGCACAGGCATCGGCTGCACAAAACCTAACTCTTCAATGGCTTTACGAATCCCTTCGCTAACGCCTAATTCTTCAAATGTCTTCATCTTGGGTGCAAAGATACGAAAAAAGCCTCAGATTGCACAGATTCTCGCAGATTATTTTGTAATTTTGCAGCAGATATGAAGATATGTGTGTTTTGTTCTGCGAATCAGCAGATTGACCCAGCGTTTCTCACGATGACAGCGGAACTGGGCAGATGGGCTGCTGAGAATAGCCATACCATCGTGTATGGCGGTGTGAATCAGGGACTGATGGAGTGTGTTGCCAAGGCAGCGAAAGAGGCAGGTGGCCATACCATAGGTGTTGTGCCGATGATTGTGGAGAAGTCAGGACGTCTCAGCGATTATGTTGATGTGGACATCCCCTGCGACAACCTCAGCGACAGGAAACAACTGATGATGGACCAGAGCGACGTGTTTATCGCCCTGCCTGGTGGCATCGGCACTATCGACGAGATCTTTACTGTGGCTTCTTCGGCAACGATTGGCTATCACCAGAAGAAGGTGATCCTCTATAATATGAAGGGCTTCTGGGATGGGCTTATTGCTGTGCTTGACGATTTGCAAGCGAAAGGCATGATTCGCGGAGAATGGCGGGATTACATCAAAACGGCTGATTCCATCGAAGAAATCAGCCAGATGATTCAATAGGGCGAGATATTATTCAGTTCACCAATCTTACCTTCAACGACATCCGTTGTCATCAGCCGATGGAAATCGTCGAGGGTGATGTGGGTCTTGGGAACGAAGTCCTTCGAGGTCATATATTCGAGGACACTCCGATAGAAAGCCCGGCCCTCTGGATAGTCGGAGGCTTTCTCAAGGTCAGCCATGCAGACGAGCAACTTCCCTTTTCCGATGGCAAACTCAAAGACCAGACCGAGTTTGTGGTTTCGTTCTATATTGTCAATCACTTGTACGATGGGACGGTAGTCGCTGCCTGTATTGTTGAGAATCATCGGGTGGCTGTTTTTGATGACGGGGAACCACTGCCAATTGGTGTGCATTTCTGTTGGGAAACTCCTAAAGATGGGATGTCTGGGATCGGTCAGAATACCCAAGGTACCAGGTGATACGGACTTTTTGTTACCCTCACAGATGGTCTTGAACATACGGTAGTTCCAGTAGTCTGTCTGGAAGAGTCCGCCCACACAGAGTTTCGATGAGTCGGGCATCAGGAGCACGTTCTTTCCTTTCTCCAATTGCCGGGCAATATCCTCCGTCAACACATTGGTGACAATGACTTTCTTCTTTAATCTCTTGAGGTTGTCCTTCTTGGGATAGACCCAGAGGTTGTAGTTATTGTGGTATTCTGTGCCGTCGATATTCAATAGCAGTTGCAGTTGGGTGGGCTTGTCATATCGGGAGAGGCTGATAATGAGTGGTCCTGCCTCGATGAGTCCCTCGCCATCGGGGATGACTATCTCTCCTTTTAAATCAGAAGAGACTTCCCATGAGAGTTTCTTTCCTTTCAGGCTTTCACCACTGTAATTCGCGATTTGAACCTTCGCATGGATGCCTTCTTCGTTGGTAAAACAGAACTTATCGGCTACGAGCAAAGGTACCACTGGGGCGCACCACTCTCGCCACTCACGTACTGTGCAGAGTCCTTTAGGATCCATAAAGGCATCAAGGATACCGACGTATGCGCTGCCTTGACCCGGGTAGTCCTGCAAGTCGAGGAGTTGGAAGCCTGCCATGTTCGGAGTACGGAGATCCATCTCAATGTCCTGCTTGTAGAGTTGTAGTGACCAGAGGCCGCTGGCTTGGTGGAAGGCCTTTGCCTGATCCTGCATACCAGACTTCTCCAGTCGTGAACGGAACACTTCCATATTATAAGGATAGAGCACACCCGTGTATTTCTGAATCTCGTCGTAGTCAGGATAGGTCTGGAACTGGGCCGTCTCGTGGGAAATAATCGGTACGTCAGCCAAGGCACAGCCTTCCTCGAAATTCATGGTTGTGTTGGGGTGGAAGTGGTTGATCATGCCACCGTCAGCCGCATCGGCAAACGAGAACGAACCACGGGTATGGGTGTTGTAACTTCCCCATGCCTCGCCACCTACCCGACAAGTCGTGAAGTAGTCCATTCCCTTTTTCACGCCCTGATAACCAAGGTAGTAGTTGCTACCGAATGTATAGATCTTATCAGGGGCAATCCTTCGGAAATCCTCGATGAATTCGGCCATTTTGTCAATGCTGCCCCACAGTTCATTCCCCAGGGCGAACATCCGGAATGAGGGATGATGACCATACCAGCGCAGGATATTCTCTCCTTCTTTATGCAGAAACTGCATCAGCACCGTGTCCTTGTTGTTGAAGTCTCCCCAGAAAGGGAGTTCGGGTTGCAGGATGATACCCAGTTCATCGGCAGCGACAAAGGCGGCCTCTGGCGGGCACCAACTGTGGAAGCGCACATGGTTCAGTCCGTATGCAGCACAGTCACCCAGATAGTTCCTCCATGCCTCCACATCCATTGGCGCATGACCTGTCAGTGGCCAGACACAGGCATCGTGTTTACCTCTCAGGAAGATGAGGTGTCCATTGGCGTAGAAATGCTGTCCTTCGATATGAAAGTCCTTAAGGTTTGGATGTTCTTCTATCTGCGCTGCAGGCGGAAGACCATTCAACAATTCTATCCTCCCGATAATCCCGTTCCAGTTGGTCTGGGTGTCTTCGGTATAGGCATGACTGTTGGCATAGAGTTGTTCAGGTACGCCGTTGCCGTTATCCACCATGATGGCAAGGTCGTGCCTACCAGGGGTGAGCCATTGTGAAAGGTCGAACACCTGAGGCGTGGAGATGTCATTCGACGCGCCGACGAACTTTGCATCAACATAGATCTCCGTGGGTTTTGTGCGCTCTAAGAAGAGATAGACAGGCTGGCTTTGCCAGTCGGCGGGAATCGCCACCTGACGCTTGTACCAAGCCCTGCCTTTATAAGAATAGATTCGCGAGAGGTGGGTGGTCTCGTCTTTCTTGATGAGAGGGTCTCCTTTCTTATTCGTATCTGTGGTGCCAGGTAGTTGTACCGTCTCCGTCAGGATATAGTCAGGATGCACCAGTCTCTGGCAGTCCAAAGCAAACTGCCACGTGCCACTAAGATCCATCACCAACGACTGCGCCGTAGAAGTTAAAAGTGATAAGTGAAAAATGAAAAGTATAAGCAAAAGCCTTCTCATTCTATCATGAATACTTGTGAGATCTGTGGTTTTTATTTCGCGTTGATTTCCTTGATCAGGCGGTCGGCCTTGCCCCACGACTCCATCATGTAGAGCACGTAGCGGATATCCACGCCGATGCAGCGGGCCAGTTGGGAGTCGAAGAAGATGTCTGACGAGAGCGAATCCCAGTTGCCGTCGAAGGCCAGACCGATGAGTTCGCCCTTGCCGTTGAACATCGGTGAACCGCTATTGCCACCCGTGATATCATTGTTCGACAGGAAACAGAGATGCAATTTCCCAGTTCCTTTGTCAGCGTACTTGCCGTAGTCTTTCTTCGAGAGCAGTTCTCTCATGATAGGTTCTGCCTCGTACTCGATGTTCTCGTTGGCCTTGTCCATCTTCTCCACGATGCTCTCGGCAGTGGTGTAGTAGCCTGAGGGTTTGCCGCCCAGCAGGTATTCACCCACTTGACCATACGAAAGACGCATGGTCATATTGGCATCTGAGTAGTTGGGCAGATCCTCCTCCATACGCAGTTTGGCGGCACAGAGGTAGCGCTCCATCACGTCGATGCTGTCGTAGGTAGCCATGAGGTCGGAACGGAGTTCGAGCAGCGTCGAATAGACACATTCGCCGTACATCACACCTGGGTCACGCTTGTAACTGTTCTTGTTGATGTAGATTTTCTTGTCGCTCTTCATCAGTTTCGACTTCTTATAGAGGTGGTCGGCATATTTCTGGTAGTTGCCTTTGAAGTCGCGGTCTATGATATTGTAGAAGGCAGGCAGATATTTCGAATCCACCTGTTCACGGTAGTTCTTCATCAGGGCAGCAATGACCTCACGGTCCAGGTTGTAGTCCCATTCGTCGCTGTTGTCCTTGAATTCCACATAGTAACTCTTGGGCTTGCCTTCCTTGCCGTTGACGATGGCATTGTTTTGTACGCGCATGGCCCTACGGGTCATCTCGTCACTGCGTCCGAAGGTCTCGCTGAAGAACATCATCGTGCGCATGGCGTCGAAACGCTGTTTGTAGAGACGCTCCAGTTTGTCGAAGTCGAGTTGTCCCTTCAGATAACCTGTGGAGTCCTGCCACTGACGGATCTTTGCCTCGAAGGCGGCCTTTTGCTGAATAAGTCCGATGGAATCGATACATTTGTTCATACCGATGGAGTTTTTCCAGTAGTTGGAACTGCTGGCATACTTCGAGTCGTACTTGATGCGCACAGCCTCGTCGGCCCGCATGTGACGGATCATGATGTCCTGCTTGATCTCGCGAGTCTTGTACATCGGTTCGTTCTGGGCATCCCGACGCTCCCTGATGCCATAACTGGACAGATAGCGGCTTGTGCTTCCTGGGAAACCGATAGTCATAGAGAACGAACCAGGCTGGTAGCCTTGCAGAGACACCTGTGCCCATTTCTTCGGATGATAGGGCACATTGTCCTTCGAATACTTTGCAGGACCGCCTGTCTTGGGGTCTACGTAGATACGGAACACAGAGAAGTCACAGGTCTGACGGGGCCACATCCAGTTGTCTGTCTCGCCCCCAAACTTACCCATCGACTTAGGCAGGGCAAACACCAGGCGCACGTCCTCATAGTCGCGATAGGTCGTCAGATAGTATTTGTTGCCCTCATAATAGGGTTTCAACTCAGCACGGAGCGTAGAGTCCTGAGCATGCACTTCTTTCTGGAAGACATTCTCCAGAGAGTCGATGAAATCGCCTCTTTTGCTTTCAGGAAGCGTGTTGAGTCCCAGTGAATCAAGTTGGCTGGTCACATCCTTCTGCTCTACCATAAAACTCACGTAGAGATTCTTGTTGGGCAGTTCCTCCTCGTACGAGTTCGACACGAAGCCGTTGAGCATATAGTCATGTTCCACCGTGGAGTGGCTGCGGATAGACTCGAAGCCGCAGTGGTGATTCGTAAACACGAGTCCGTCAGGCGACACCACCACGCCAGAGCAGTAGCCTCCGAAGAGCACCACACAGTTCTTTATGGCATCATCACCCTCATAGAGTGCTCCGTATGGCAGTTCGTAGTTCTCCTGCTTCATCGTCTCATAGACGGCATTCGGCAGGTTATACAGTGTCCACATGCCCTCGTCGGCCTTTACTGGTAAAAAGGCAAAGAGGCAGAAGGAAAACGTGAATAATAAAACTTTTCTCATTGTTTTATCTTATTGTTTTACTTTATAATTTGGTTTTCTAAAATGATGTCCGATAATGGGGAGGCTGCTCAGGGGCAAGTCGCGCCAGATAATGATTCCAATGAAGAGTAGGATAAGCAGCGTGTTTACAGCGAGCGACAGCCATAAGGGCAAATCCCCTCTCAATAGCGTCATTGTTGCAAAGGCAAGCACTGCAAGTATGACATAGAGCGCGATATCCTTCAGCGGATAGTTGAGGGGATAGTACTTCTGTCCCACAATATAGGAGACTACCATCGCAACACCGTAGCCGGCGACACCTCCCCAGGCACAGGCCATATAGCCGTATTTCGGCACGAAGATGATGTTCACAGCGAGCAGCACGGCGCATCCGATACCAGAGAACCATGCCCCCCAGATGGTCTTGTCGATGATCTTATACCAGAACGACAGGTTGAAATAGATACCCATCATAATCTCTGCTGCCATCACGATAGGCACCACTTTCAGACCCACCCAGTATTCAGGGCGCCTGACAATGAATTTCAGGATGTCGATATAGCCTACCACTATCAGGAAGGCCAATAGGGTGAAGATGATGAAATACTTCATTGCCTGCTCATACATCTCGTGCTGCCCTTTTTCCTTGACACCAGAGAACACAATCGGCTCGTAGGCGAAGCGGAAGGCCTGGGTGATCATTGCCATAATCATGGCTATCTTCGAACAGGCTCCGTAGATTCCTAGTTGCTCCCGCATCTCTATTGTGCTGCCCTCGTAGAAATAGGGAAAGAGCATCTTGTCAGCCGTCTGGTTCAGGATGCCTGCAATACCCAGCACGAGGATGGGCCATGAGTAACTGAGCATCGTGCGCAGCAGTTTCTTATCGAGTCTCCAGCGGAAGCCCGTATACTCTGTCATGAGACAGATGGCGAGCATGACCGTACAGACAAGATTGATATAGAAGGCGTAGCCCACATCCTTGCCGTCCATCCAGGCGAAATAGATGACATTCAACAGGATACTCACCACGATGTTCAACAGTTTGAGGGCAGCAAACTTGATGGCTTTCTTCTGTTGGCGCAGGTGGGCGAAGGGGATACAGAGGAAGGCATCAATGGCCGCCGTCAGTGCCATCACCCATACCCAGTCAGGATGGTCGCCATAGCCCATCAACTGACTGATCGGTGTGATGAAGATCACCACCAGTGCCGCAAAGATGGCAGAAACAATACCCACGCTGGCCAGTGTGGTGGAATAGACCACCTGCGAGTCGGTGTGCGTCTTGTTGGTGAATCGGAAATAGGTGGTCTCCATACCGAAGGTGAGGATCACCAGGATCAGTGCCACATACGCATACATATTTGTAATGACACCGTAGCCGCCCGATGCTGCTGAGAGTTGGGCGGTATAGAGTGGCACCAGCAGATAGTTCAGAAACCTGCCGATAATGCTTGAAAGACCGTAGATGACTGTGTCTTTTGCGATGGTTTGAAGTTTGCCCATATCTTATCCAAAGAACATATACGCTATTGCTATCGCTGCGATGATGCCTGCGAGGTCTGCCAGTAGGCCACAGGTCACAGCGTGACGGGTCTTCACGATGCCCACGCTGCCGAAGTAGACGGCGAGGATATAGAAGGTGGTATCCGTCGAGCCCTGGAAGATACAACTCAGACGACCCACGAACGAGTCGGCACCATAGGTTGTCATAGCATCCACCATCATCCCTCGTGCGCCAGAGCCTGAGAGGGGTTTCATCAGGGCTGTCGGCAGGGCCCCCACGAAGTCGGTATTGCCGCCACAGGCCTCTACGCCCCATTTGATGCCGTCGATCAGCATATCCATCGCCCCAGAGGCACGGAACACACCGATGCCTACGAGGATAGCCACCAGATAGGGGATGATCCTCACTGCCGTCTGGAAGCCCTCCTTTGCCCCCTCGATGAAGGCATCGTAGACATTCACCTTCTTGCGGATGCCTGCCAGGATGAAGGCGATGATAATCGTCATCAACAGGATGTTCGCTGCCGACGTACTCACCTTATTCATCAATACAGAGTCGAGTTGTCCGAAGCCCCAGATGATACCTGCCACCACGAGGGCTGCGCCTCCCAAGGTCAACAGGATCGTACGGTTCAGCAGGTTGATCTTCTGAAAGAGACTGGTGATGATGATGCCTGCGAGGGTGGAGAAGAATGTCGCCAGTAGGATTGGAATAAAGATGTCCGTAGGCTGGGCGGCTCCCATCTGGGCGCGATACACCATGATAGAGATAGGTATCAGCGTCAGTCCGCTCGTGTTCAGCACGAGAAACATGATCATTGGGTTCGAGGCAGTCACCTTTAAATCCTCAACCTGTGCTTCGCTTATTTCGCCTTTGTCTCTCTTAATTCTTAATTCTTCATTCTTAATTTGATCCATCTGCTCCATCGCCTTCAGACCGAGAGGCGTGGCGGCATTATCCAGGCCTAACATATTGGCTGCGATATTCATAAAGATGGAGCCCGTGACGGGGTGCCCCTTCGGAATGTCTGGGAACAACTTGGTGAAGATTGGGCTCAGCAGACGGGCCAGCACATTCACCACACCGCCCTTCTCGCCAATCTTCATAATACCGAGCCAGAGCGACAAGACGCCTGTCAGGCCCAAGGATATCTCAAACGCGGTCTTCGACGAGGAAAACGTCGAATCCATCATGGCTGGGAACACTTCGAAGTCTCCCAGAAACACCAGTTTCACCAGTGCAATCAAAAACGCGACGATAAAAAACGCCACCCAAATCCAATTCAGTACCATACAGAGTGCAAAATTAATAATAATCGGGCGAAATACCAAAATAAAACCCACAAAAAAAGGAACACCTACATCCCGCAGCCGTTCCTTCTAGATAACTTAGTTTATTTAAAGTATTTGATAAAGTGTCTTTTGTACTTTATTTATTCGAGTGCAAAGGTAGTCATTTTTTTTGAATCATCCAAATGTTTTGCTTATTTTTTCATCATTATGCATTATGGAATGGTACGGGCGCGTTGCGCGCGTTACCCACCTGCACACTCTGTTCGATTGATGATTATCCATCGCTTCTTATGGTCGGTCAGTTGCCGCCAGATAGTACTGTCGTAGCAGAAATTAGTACTGCCGTAGCAAACAATAGTACTGTCGTAGAAAAAATTAGTAGTGCCCTCGCGCGTACGCATGTATATATATGTCATATTCACTTTTTATCCCACTCATCCCGCCTATCCTACACCTAAAGTAAAAATCTTACGTGCGGGATAGGCGGGATAGGCGGGTTGTTTTCCTGTTTACCCTACTACTGCGCGCGAGTAGCACTGCTTCGAAAGTTTTGTAACAAAGATATTACAACCCCTAGAAAGTCTGCCCTGAAACTCAGGTAAGTTTTTCCGACCTCGGGAAAAACTGCCCCGAATCTTAGGCAAGATTTTCTGACCTCGGGATGGCCTGTCCCTGAATCTGGTTTGCCTTTTCACCCTTGGGATTGAAATAAAGGAGCGATTGCTCGCGCAACCGCTCCCTTCCTTTTATTACTTTTTGAAGTATTTGATGTCTTAATTATTCTCCTCCTTCTTGTTCATACTGAGCAGCGGCCTGAGAATCCCACCACTTTATTTCTGGATGTTCTGTAGCCCATTCGCTGAACTTACCATATTTCCTCTTAATGTCATAGCGTTCGTCCATCCAACCTACAGTTGTTGGAACAGCGAACTTTGCGGCGGGCTTGCCTTGATCGGCTTCCATCTCAACCCATTTGCCACTTTTCTTTACTTTGATGACAATGTCCTTAGCGTCTAGTTCATTGGCAACAGGCCACTGGAGTGTCACCTCATGGCCAATGTAATTACCATCAGCGTCTTTATAGGTTACGCCCTTGCCAGGATATTTCTTCTCAGCATTGGTATTGATCATGATGTTGGTCTCCTCGCCCCAAAGCGCGTGGATCTCCTGCCACTGAGTAAGATCTTCATCATCAAGGAGTGTCTTATCTTCGTTGTTACGATAGAGGGCAATGCGCAGAGGCAATGTACCGCCAGCAGCCCAGACCTTGATCTTTGTTGTGCCTGAGCCTGTGGTATTGAACGCCACATCGAACACGACATCGTTGAAGTCGAAGTCACTCCTATCGGTAGCGCTCAAGTCCTCAGCCATGATACGCAGGTTGCCGTATTCGGGGTCTGGATCTGGGTCTTTACCTGGATCGTAGCCATGATAGCATTTTTCCGGATCTATCTTTTCAGTAATAGGGCAGTCGTCACCTAGGAACTTGAACATCACAGTCTTATTTTCTGTGCTATAATAGTACCAAGGCTGATGAGATTGATTTAACTTGTCATCATGCCCCTGTGGGAAGTGACTATCTGTATCTACATAGAGATTATCATAGTAGTTTATACTCCATTTGTGTCCATCGGTCTTATTTGCATCATACACAATTGAACCGGCTTTTACGATACCCCATGTACCGTTAGTCGTAGTACCGTGAAGTCCACATCCCGTGACATTATTCACAGCATTCAACTCATTTACGACCCACAACAGAGAATTGGCACCAAAGAAGAAGTCTCCATTGGGTCTCAAATTCATATGATCTGCCTTGACAGAGTTGTTGCCATTAAGCACAAATGCGCCCTGACTCTCTGTTCCTCCTTCTGCACCATCGCTTTTTACACTGCCTCCAATGGAGAAGGTACCCGAACCCGTCATGCCCTCGCCGGATCCTGTAACAGTCAGTTTACAATTATTGAATACCTTTATTACATTTTCTACCACGAAGTCACCAGATGTATATACACCATCGTTCTGCCATGAACTGTTTGTGTTTGTAATCGATGTTGTACCATAAACCGTGGTTGTACCCGAATCTGTGTTTTTGAACATACCACCAGCCTTGAAATCTATTGATGGTGAGGTAAGAGTTCCGTGGTTGACGATTTCTGCAGTAGTATTATAGAACTCAATTTTACCTGTGACATTCACTGTACCACTTACATCGTTGAAAAGTAGTGAATAGTTATTGTCCATCTTGAGGTTCCTAACCTGAAGGGTCTTGTTAGGAGCATTATATACAATGGCATTTTCATTTTGTACGGTAAGATTCGTAACATTATTAAAAGATCCATTGTTAATAAGAACAGTATTCTTGTCTATAGTGAGACTTGTAATTTTTATAGTTCCGCCGTCATTCAAGATTTTACCGCCATCAAAGAATCTCACATTATTACCTGTAATTGTACTTCCACTATTCATGTAGATGGCGTTCGACTTCTCAAATAAGAATTCATTTGTACTCCCAGTGGCGTCTGAAATATTCAGTGTTGCGCCATCTTCCAAATAAACCTGCATGTTATGACCAACACTGCCTAATGTCAGGGTCTTACCGCTTTTTACGATGAATAGCGTACCCTTACCGTTGTTGCTGACAGTATAAGCATACGTGGCATCATCTATCACATAGATAATCTGTTCATCCTTTGTTGTAAATGTGGTGTAGTCCCCATCAATGGAAATAATTTTCTGATTATCCCAGTTTGTGACATCATCTGCATAGACAGCATCACTTACTGTGTGGGTGAATGTTGGCATTTCCACAACAGGAATGTCAGTGTCCTTATCCTCTCTGAAATTTAAGTCATTTACTGGGCATGTCCATTTTTGGGGCTGATCGACATGGGAGAAAGTTGCTCCTTCTTCATCTATTGCACGTGTGCGCGCGCTGGCAACAGAACCGAAACCCCAGGTCTGATTGGGGGCTACCTCACCACCGATATAAGCCTTGAAGGCCTTTTGGTAGGAGTTTACAATCTTCTGAGCCTCGAGTTGGTCAATCTCCTCCTGCGACATGGAGTCCAAATCGTGAGAACAACTTGTGAATCCAAAGCACATAGCCAATGCGGCGATTCCAGTCATCAAATACTTTTTCATATACTTCAAATATTCCTTATTAATAAGATTGTTAATTAACTGGTGCAAAGATAAGCATAAATTTTGATATTACCAAATAATCTGGCTAAAATCTTGCAGTTCAAATAGAAAGAGGGGTATAATGGACAAAAAAGGAGCGATTGCTCGCGCAACCGCTCCCATCTAAACTAGTTTATCTAAAGTACTTGATGTATCAATTACCACCACTTGAAATCGAGTCTGCCAGTTCTTGCCCACTCAGCAAATGTGGGGCATGAACCCTTGATGCTTACACGCTCATTCATCCAGTTAACGGTTGTGTCTGGTGTTGGAGCAGGGATAGCAAACTTAGCAGCAGGCTCACCCTCATGTGCTGTCAACTTAATCCACTGGTTACCTTTGTGAGTCTCAATTATAATATTATTGGCAGCAGCAGCATCAGTTACTTCGAAGGGCAATGGGATCTCTGGCTCTACCAATCCGTCAAGACTCTTACTGCGTACGTTAGCGTCAGCAGAATGTGTACCGTTGGTATTAATCATCTTACCTGAGCAACTCGTACCGGGATTAGCATCTTGGAAGAGTTTGTGAACCTCATACCAGTCATCAGGATTATTGTCGTTTGGATTAGCAACTTTAGCAATGCGAAGGTCGAGTGTAGCACCAGCAGCCTTGATCTTAATCTTTCCTGTCTCGGGAGTACCGTAATAAACATCGAACACAACATCGTTAAAGTCGAAGTCCTCATCACCATCACCCAGTGTCAAGTCTTCAGCCATAATGCGGAGGTTAGCGTTAGTATTATTCTCTGGAGTAGCAGGAGCAATACAGATGATCCAGTCTGAATAATAGTAGTCACGGCAACTTCCAACTTTAATCCACTCGCGGAAATTGCTTGATGTTGGACGATATCCTCTTGAAATGAGATCATCAATTATATCCTTATTGAAAGCCTGATTACCTCCACTCATATCCTTAATTATATCACCATCATTCAAATTAACTTTGTCAACTGCATGATATTTATTTGTATTGTCTTTTAATCTGTAAATGGTATTACCCAGAGCATCTGTTAAAGGATCTCCAGCACCATCCCATTCTGTAAATACATCTTCTCCTTCATCATTTTTGCTCCAGATGTGGTTAATGCCACTCTTCCATTCAGAAGCCGAAATGGTGGTTGTTGACCAACAATCTTCTGGACGAAGCATATCAAAGTCAAGACCTACAAAGTAACGACCTGTTACACTTGTACCAAATGTTTCACCATGAAGTTCTGCCCATTCATCAGCCCATTCATCAATAACTGATCCGTCAACCATTGTATAGTGATCATAGTAGGGGACGCTAGCCTGAGAATTGTGAAAACCGAAAGCAGTAGCTTTAGATTCCACCATAAGTTGAATTTCGTCAGAGTGGTAGCCATTGCCGTTGTCG
This sequence comes from Prevotella sp., assembly GCA_017518935.1. Classification (GTDB taxonomy): domain Bacteria; phylum Bacteroidota; class Bacteroidia; order Bacteroidales; family Bacteroidaceae; genus Prevotella. The sequence continues at coordinate 19,858 of JAFWTK010000076.1, read as the reverse complement.
GTAAGGTATTGAACATTTGGTGTATTTAAAACATTGTTGTTCATCGAACCATGAGCAGAATTGAAATTGTTAATATGCTCAGGATTATTGTTAACAACAAGATAGTCCATCTGATCACCAGCATCAAACCAAGAACTGTTTGCTGCCTGATATTCTTCAGTTGAGTAATTGTTGGGGTTTGGTTGACCTCTTTTTACTAATGGATTTGTGCCACCCTCGTAAACTTGCTGAATAAAGAACTCTGACCAATTCTTTGTTCCGCCATCAGTAAGTTGCTTGTGCTGGAAATATGCCCTAACGCGATCCTTCTGTTCCTGAGTCAGTTCAACAGGAACGTTATAGGTTGAACCCCACTCGTTCGCATTTGTATTTGCGTTTCCACGTGTGCGTGTACTAGTAACTCCGAAACCCCAGTTCTGAGTAGAGGCAACCTTACCACCAATGTACTGCTCGAAGGCAGCCTTGTAAGTGTTAACGATCTTCTGGGCCTCCAGATTGTCAATCTCCTCCTGACTCATCGGCTCGAGGTCATGAGAACAACTTGTGAATCCAGCGCAAAGTGCCAGCGCTGCGATTCCTGTCATCAAATACTTTTTCATCTTCATAAAAGTTTTAAAATTAATAATGTTATTTAAGCGAATTATAATTCAATTTGAAAAGATTTCGTCGGCAAAAAAAGACGTTTGGTAGACATTCTTGATGAATTCGACGGCAAAATTACGATATTTATCGATAAAAAACAAGAGTTTTATAGTTAAAATAAGTTAAGAACCAGATATTCGTCTATAAAAATTCGGGTTTCGTATAGAAAATGTTACTTAAAAAGAAATTTTAATCAAAAAACGAAAGCATCACCTACGTGTCTTTATACTATTGCCTCTACTATCTTTCTTTCTCCTAAGATGATGTCATGAATGCCGGGTTGCTTGTTTTTTTTGAGGCAGAAACTGACAAGGTATCCTGTCTTGTTCCTATTTTTCTGCAAAATTAGATATTTTTCTTCAAACTTCCAAGAAAAAGTGGGGTAAAATGATACAAGAAGATAAGGGCACCTGCTTGCGCAGATGCCCTTAAACTATTTAGCCCGCTTGGTTCTTCTCTCACTTAATCACGACCTTTTTGCCATTGATGATGTAGAGACCCTTGGTGGGATGCTCCACACGCTGGCCACGGAGGTTGTAGATGACATCGTCGCCAATGGTCTCAGTCTCGACGTTGGAGATGCCTGTGCTCTCACTGTGAAGCCTAATGGTCAGTCGTCCACGGGCGGCATTCGTGTTGTTCAAATCGAGGTAGGCATGCTCGGGATCAACCACAGCACCGATAAGGTTAACCTCGGCGAATACGACCTCGTTGGAATGTACGGTCAACACATATTTGTTTGCACCTTTCACTTCCTCGCCTGGGCCGGCCACGAGTTTATTGGGGCTGGGGGCAGTGGCTGAGGCGGTTGTTTTCAGGAGTTTGTACTCCGTAGCCCCACTCTTGGCTTTTAGGAGCAAGGGAACATCCTCTGGACATACACCTGTCACCTGAGTGAACTGCACTTCTGTGCCACTCACACCTGTTGCATAATATCCCTCCACGCCAATAGAGCGCGAGAAGTCGACAGCCTCTTCAGTGACGTAAGTACGATAGCCGAAGAAGGAGATTGCATGATTTTCTTCATCGACGTCGATATAGTCATCCTCACTTGGTGCGGCTTCAAGGACTGTCAGTCTATAACTGACGGATTGAGCAGCATTGTAATCGTCATCGCCATTGAAGGAAGCGGTGATGATCGTAATTCCCGGGCCAACCAGAGAGATGGCACCTGTAGAAGGATCGACTGTTGCAACATTAGTGTTAGAAGAAACATAATTGATATCCAGGCCTGTAACAGTCTGATTGTCAACGGTAGCAACCAGTGTGGGAATTAAAAAGTCACTCTCACCCATCGTTGCTGTAACAGTCGTAGTAGTGAATGACAGTGTCACGTTCTGCTTGGCAGGTACACCAGAAGGAATCAATTCAACGGCAGTGATGGTCAGGTTATAACCATTAAGCGTAAGGTTATCGGTATTCATAAGCATACCAATGTTCGTACCGGTGATTGGCAAGTCAAAATAACCATTGGTAAAAGAATCATTACCACTGGGCTCTCCTAATTGGTTACTCCATGGATCGCCATGAACCTCGCAGCGCCAGTCAGTTGCGCTTAAGGGACCTAACTTTCCGTAGAAACGAATATTATCTCCAACTTGGGCAGATTTGAGATTTGTTGTTGGGATTTGAGGATGGATTCCAACTCCGTCTATAGTATAGTTTCCAAGCCATGCGGCTCCATTCCATATTGCACCCGTTTTAGTCGGTTCATTTATTGTCAATTGGAATGTTGTTGAAGCCTGATTGTATAGGCTGTTTCCTGCAAAAGTGGCTGTGATATTTGCAGTTCCAGCACCAACGGGCACTACATTGCCGTTGTCGTCTATGACAGCAACATTTGTATTCGTAGAATTAGAATAACTGAGAGACAGATTTGCGGGATTAGTGGTCGGAGCTGCAAAAGGACTGCCAAATGTCAGGGTAATGCCGGCATTGGAGATGGTAGCAGTGCCCTTGTTGACAGTAAGGGTGTAACTGGCATTTGCACTGTTGTATGTATCTTCGACAGCAGCCGATGTAGCGGTGATGACGGCAGAGCCAACACCCTTAATCGTAATTGCACCCGTCGATGCATCCACTTCAGCAACATTTGAGTTATCTGAACTGTAACTGATCTTCAAGCCATCCACACTCTTAGTCAAAGTAGGAGCCGTGAAACTCTGTCCATAGTTGACACTGTAGTTACTTTGCGGGAAACTCAGCGTAGGTGTGATAACACTGGAAGTAGTTGTGGGATTAATGACAATGGAGGTAACATAGAAGTTGTAACCATTTATGATGCCGGTACTCTTGAGTGCGTTAGCGAGTGTACTACTAACATTTGTAAAATCATAATATCCAGCAGCAAAATTGTCTGTACCAGTATGTTTGATTTTTTTTGCGGAATCATTCCAATCTGCTACAAGTTCTATGCCATATAAGATTGTTTTGTCCTCATCTTGTGTTCTGTCTAAATTGCCTAAATTGCCATATACACGAATAACATCAGTTCCATCACATTTAAGAGAATTGAATGTTCCTGAAGGCAATTGATAATATTGCCAATTATTTAGCCATTGATTTCCTGTCCACACTGGCGTATCTGTGGTGGATGAACCTCCGCCACTACCAGAGCCTTTATGTATTACTTCCACTTTAGTAACATATACAGCCTGTCCTCTTAATTCTATGTAAGTGGCATTATGAAACATAGTTGCCTGATCTTTTGTAATAGTACAACTACAGACTCCATTGGGAAAAATATCTGTTTGCCAAGCATACAATTCTCCTATAATAGCGTTATTGGTATGATTAAAAAGGCCAACAGATCTTTGGTTTTCACTGGATATTACCCATCCATAGAAATTAACAACATCACCTTCGCTGATGCTTTGTAGGTAACTATTTCCTAAATTGACACTAGTCCAATCTTTCATTTCTGTACCTGCATCTCCATTCTGACTTGTCCATAAGCGGAAAATCTCATCAGCCTTTACATTGTTAGCCCCCAAGAGCAGCACTGCTGCTACGAGAAGCATTCTGAAAATATTCTTTGTCTTCATATCTTTGTTCTCATTTTAGGAGTTAAACATTAATGTCTTCTACGTATGAGTACGGGATCATCGTTCTGATAGCCACCAGTGATCTCACCGCTAACTGCTTCTTCTTCGTATTGAAGGTCTTCCGGAGTCGTGTATCTACCCTCTCCTTCTATAACTCGGGCACTGTCTTTGTATGGAACACCTGTAATATCGGTATCCTCAGTGATATCACCGTGGTAACGGCTGTCCTTCTGTGCTTCGGTTGGATTCTTTGTCCAAATATTGTTTCCGTCCTCATCTGTTCTTTCTCTCTCATCAAGGTAATAGCCAACCACCTCGTCATTCGAATTAAGAATAGGTATAGCGTTTTCACCTTCATAACTAATGGAAGAGCCGTTCTTAACATAATCGTTGAAATCGTATGCCTCGTTAACCACGATACGTTCGTATGGCCACTTGGTGCCGATGGGAACGCAGATCTTGTGAGGAACCTCACCCACTTCTGACGTAAGCGGTACTGGGGCGTTGTTGTACAGGACAACAACCTCAATATCGTTAAGTGACTCGATATTACGCATATCTTTAAGATCCTTAGGCTGATGCCATCCTATCGTATTGTCGTATGGGTTGCCATAGCGCTTGATATTGGATTTGTCGCGATCGTCAACGGTATTGACAAGGAATGGGGTGTCAGTTCCGAGAGCGTTCTTGAAGGAAACACCACCCACAGTAGCGGGAATGGTGCCACCGCCAGCAAGCAGATAGACATCAGTTGTGTAATAGCCGAGGTCGGCATAGTCGGGATCACTATCATCCCATTCACTCCAGTCTTGTAAAACAGTCTCGCTATTATTTTCCAACTTTACGACCTTTGTTCTGACCTCAGGAACGATATGATACATCCACGCATCAAATACGATGTCGTTGAAGTCGATATCACTGATGCTTGATGTTCCAAGGTCCTCACACAAGATTCGGCCATTTTGGATAAGATCAGTTCTATAGCGGAGTTGTCTATAGGTACGCTGTGTGTAACCTGAAGTAGTTCCTGGCTCGATGGGGATGGTGATGGTTTCAGGCAGCCTTCCAGCGTCTGAAGGCATAAAAGTAACAATCCAGTCGCTAAAATACCCGTCGTTACAGCCGCCAACCTTTATCCATCTCTTGTCGGCACTGCCAGAAGCGGGGAGCCAGCCTTGACTAATCAGTTGAAGGGCTCTTTCCTGATCGGGCTCTGGATCAATCGTCTGTGATTCACCACAGTACTGATTACCGTTAGCAGACAGGTAATGATATGTTGGTCCATATAGTTCATAGCGATAATAGTCGGTGGTGGCATAGTTTTTACCCAGATAAATTCTCTGCCAACCGTTTGAGGCATCACCATTTTTCCATTGCTCTACACCAGCAAATACTGTCTCGTCAGGCAGCATATCGAAGTCAAAGCCGATGTAGTCACGATGATATTCGTCATCACACTTCACATCTTCTTCATTGCCGAGTCTTTCTTTCAACCAATCTTGGAAGCCTGCATCGTGGTCGCAAAAATAATCAATATCTGCAGCACTGACAAGTGTCCATCGGTCATCGCGAACGTAACTGGCATCGCTGTTGGCATAGCCGAAGCAACTGGTCTTGGTGTTCAGCATCAACTGAATCTCGTCAGCGTGCTGCTGGTCAGTGTTGTTCACATCCGTCTGGTCACGGTCAGCCACATTGGGGTTGGTGCTGCAGTTACCGTTATTGAAATTGTAGGTGTGGGTATGATCAGGACCGCAAGTTAGGTGGTCCATGTGTTCACCACTGGTAATATAGTTGTTGCTCTCTGGCGTGTAGTCCGCTGAAGGATATTTCTCAAGCGACTTTCCTGGCATAGGATCATCACCACCGTCATAGACTTGCTGCATAAAGAAGTCTATCTGACCGTAGTCGGGACGGTTAGGCTCGGTAATGTGATTCATCTGGAAGTAGTACTGTGCACGCAGATGCTGTGACCTCGTCAAAGGCGGGGGAGCCAAGAAACCCTTTGATGTCCACATATTGGCATCAGGATAGGCACCTACATAATCAGCAAATTCACCAGTAGCACGTGTTCTGGTCGATACCTTGGCCGTGCCGAATCCCCAGTCTTGGTTCGGGTTGACTTTGCCGAACTCCTCTTCGAACACCTGCTCATAGGCCTTCAGTTTCTGCTCTATAAGGGATCCGGAGAGTTCATCATCGCTATGACAACTGGTAAGGGTTGCGCAGGCGACGAGAGCCAATGCTCCTGTTATCAAATACTTTTTCATCTTCATAAGATTTTAATAGAGTGTTACGTAACTAAATGTCAATTGATGGTGCAAAATTACTATATTTTCCATAAGTTACATCATTTTTATTGTTAAATACTTTAAAACGGGACTAATTTTGTGGCACTTTAGCGATAAAATTAGTAATTTTGTCGGCAAAATAAACGTTTTTGTCTATGAAGTTGAGGTTTTTCAATCAATCAGTGCTTGTGATGGCCGCAGTGATGGTATTTGGCACCATTTCTTGTAGCAAAGAGATAGAATACGACAAAGAGAAGTACACGAAATACAGGAAATATGTTTCGCCAGTAGACAGTGTGGATCAGAGTCATACGTGGCAACTGGCCACAAGCCGTTCGTATCAGTTTTCCGTGAATGCGAACGTGGGGGCCAAGAAGTTGGAGATATATAGTGAGAACCCTGTGACATCTACGAATGCGGAACTAATGGCTCGTACCTTCGTGAAGGATGGACAGCAGGTGACATTGTCTGTCTCCGTGCCTTTGATTCTGACGACACTCTATGCGGCTCTGGTTGACAATGACGGCACCTACACCGTGACCAGTTTCAGTCCGACAGAGCATTCTGTGGACTTCTCTAATCCGATAGCCAGGAAGCAGAAACCTCGTCTGGCAATACCGAATGTCATGGCCTATACCTACTGCTATGAGGAGAACTACCCAGAACCAGGCGACTATGACTTCAACGACCTGGTGATGCGTATCGGTCTGGAGCGGACGGGGCAGAAGCAGATGGATATCCATGTGACACTGGCGGCGGTCGGAGCCTCAGGACAGATCGCAGGTGCCCTCCGTCTGGTGGGCTATCGCTATATGGATATTGAGAGTGTAGTGGCCAAGGACGGCAAGACGCTGAATGAGAATGTGCCACAACTGTCGTACGGCCTGATTCACAATGACGATATCCTCCTGGAAGGTAGAAATGGCAACGGAAAGAAAGGGTATGGCGAGGCTGTCATCAACCTGTTCGTGGATGCCCATTGGGCCATGGGTGACGATATCGAGACGGTCAACGATGAATTTAAACGTATGAAATACAACGTGATGAGGTCGTTCTCCGACCCCTATGACCAGACTTATACCAAGACGGTCGATTTTACCGTCACCTTCAAGAATGAGAGCGGTCTGAACAATCTCACTCAGGAGATGATAGACCCCTTTATCATCACCTACTATATGTCGAACAGGATTGAAACGCATATGGATGAGTTCAAGAAGGCACAGACGCTTTATAACTATGAGGATAACGTGGATTTCAAGGATGTTCCCTGGGCATTGAAGATACCGACAAAATACTTCCAATACCCGTTGGAGGGCAGTCAGATCGGTTTCAGAAAACGGACGGAGGATGGTACCCCGGCCATGTTCGGTGCCTATATGACACTTGGCCATTCGTTTGGCGAATGGGTGGAGGATAGCAGAAACTGCCTCGACTGGTATCAGTATCCGACCGCAAACCAAGTATGGTAAAGGGGGAAGTGGACCAGGTAGGGCTTGAACCTACGACCTCCAGATTATGAGTCTGTTGCTCTGACCAACTGAGCTACAAGTCCGAGGATTTTATGCCATTTGGCTGAATCCGGCTGCAAAGGTACATTATTTTTGGGGAAACGCCAAATGTTTTTTGTAAAATTGTGATTATTTTGATGAAAACGACCAACTTGCGGGAAGGTATGAGGCTTAAAGGGGGCTGTGTGGCAACCCTCGGATGCTTCGATGGCGTGCATCTGGGGCATCAGTTGCTCATCAGCACGGTGCTGCGGAAAGCAGAGGAGATGGGCCTGCCTTCGGTGGTGGTCACCTTCGACCGTCAGCCACGTGAGTTGTTCGATCCAGACTACCGTCCGCAGTTGCTTTCTACGCTTGAAGAGAAAGAGCAACTGATAGCAGCATTGGGAGTAGATCATCTGGTGGTGCTCCCGTTTACAAAGGAACTGGCCGCATTGACGGCTCAGGCGTTTATGCAGCAGGTGCTTTGTGAACAACTGGGTGTGCAGGTATTGGTGACGGGTTATGACAACCGCTTCGGAAAGAATCGCACGGAGGGTTTCGATGATTATGTGCGTTACGGGAAGGCGCTGGGTATGGAGGTGCTGCGAGGCGATGAGGCTGTGTTTCCGGGTACCGACGAGGCAGTCAGTTCCTCAGCCATCCGCCAGTTGCTACAGGAGGGCAAGGTGGAAAGGATGCAGGATAGTCTGACGCGTCCCTATGCTCTGACAGGCCATGTGGTGGCGGGCGAGCATATTGGCCATGAGATTGGTTTCCCGACAGCCAACCTGGCGGTGGACAACCCCAATAAAGTCATCCCTGCTCCGGGAGTCTATGCTGTCTGGGCCATCCTTGGCAGCGGGATTACCAATCCGGCTGAACAGAGGATGCCTGCGATGATGAATATCGGTACACGGCCTACCTTTCAAGGACACTCGCAGACACTGGAGGTACATATATTGAATAAGGTGGGAGATGTGTATGGACAGATGCTCACCGTGGAGTTTGTATCCAGGCTGCGCTCAGAACGACGGTTTGACAGTCCTGAGGCATTGGTGAAACAGTTGAAGGCTGACCGGGCCAAGGTGATAGAAATATTAAAAAGGTAAAGAAGAAATATGAAGAGGGCATTGATTTATCTGTTGGTGTTTGTGGGTATCCAGTTGGTGGCAGGCGGCATTGTGATGGCTGTCTATATCCTGATGAAGGGACAGGGAACGAAAGTGGATGCCACAGGCCTGATTCTCACGACGGCATTGGCGGATGTAACCACGCTGGTGCTGTTTCTGTTACTGAAATGGGCTGAGGTGTCCAGACACTGGGTACGGACACGTCCTTGGACGGTACTCTTCTGGTGCGTCCTTGCTGCCTTCGGAGCCATCATTCCCTCTGCCTATCTGCAGGAACTGATGCCGGAACTGCCCAACTATGCGGAAAAGGAGTTTGAACTGATCATGAACAACCGCTTCGGTTATTTCATCGTCGGTCTGCTGGCACCGTTAGTGGAAGAGTTGGTGTTTCGTGGGGCTATCCTCCGTGCCTTGTTACGCTGGAAGAGCAATCCGTGGGTGGGGATCATCATCTCTGCCTTGATGTTCTCCGCCATCCACATGAATCCGGCACAGATGCCTCATGCCTTCCTGATCGGTATCTTGCTGGGATGGATGTACTACCGGACGGACAGTATCGTACCAGGGGTGGTGTATCACTGGGTGAACAACACCATCGCCTACGTGCTGATGGCCTTCTACCCGGATCCGGACCTGAAAACGACAGACTTTTTTGGAAGCCAACAGGCGGTGCTGATGGCTGTCGCTTTCTCATTATGTATCCTGATACCATCCATCTACCAGTTGAATCTGAGGATGCAGAAATAGTTGGTTCTGACAGAAACGAAGTGGGCTGCCCGATGTCTCGGCGCAGCCCATTCTTCTTCTTTAGTATGTTATGAAAAATTTGAGAGAATTGAAACTTCACAGTTTCATCTTGTTTTGTGTTATGGTATAGAAAAGCATAGAAAAATAATCTACTCAATATACTGGGGTGTCTCCGGCTTGGGAACCAATGCACTGTCGTTGACATTCTCTGCCTGGATGGGGTTCAGCAGGTTGACAGAGTCAGCGTTCTGCTGGTGGAACTTGGCATATTCGTCCTTCGGGTCGTCCCACCCGTAGTTCCAGGGTGCCTGTGCAGCATTACCCAGTGTCAGGATGATGGCCACAATGGCAGCGGCCTTGAAGAGCGGCATCAACCGACTGGTCAGCGTGACAATCTTTGCCTTTGGCTGTTCCTCTTCCTTGATCATCCCGAGCATACGTTCATCAAAGTCATCGCCCAGTGGCTCTTCTTTCTCAAGGGTGAAGAGAGCCTGGAACTTCCGAAGTGATTCCGGAATATCTTTGGCTTCTGGCTGGCTGAAGAAATTGCGGAGGATGGCTTCCTCTTGCAGGGTGGTCTCTCCCTGCCAGTAGCGCTCCAAGAGTTGTTCGATATACTTATAGTCCATATTGCTCTGTTTCAATAAATTTCTGCCTGATGGTCTGGCGGGCTCGGAAGATGTTGATTTTCACCTGTTCCTCGCTGATGTCCAGTATCTGGGCAATCTCTTTGTAACTTTTGCCTTCGATGTCGCGCAGTTGCATGACGCTCCGTTGCTTCTCAGGCAGGTTGTCGATGAGGCGGCGTACCAGTTGGATCCTGTCCTGCTGCATGGCCTGCTCCTCGGGATTGGAGGCGTAACTCTGGTCGGGAGCATCGTGCTCGTCTGCCAGGCTCTGGTTCTGGTTCTCCATCTTTCGCATCTTGTCGATGGCGATATTCCGGCAGATGGTGAGGCAGAAGGCTTCCATGGAGTCGAGTTCTTCCCATCGGTCCCGCCTGTTCCAGACCTTGATCAGCGTTTCCTGCACAACATCCTCTGCCTCCACACGGTTGAGAGTGATGCGGAGGGCCAGTCGGAAGAGTTCATTCTTCAGTGGCAGGACATCGTTCCGGAAACTGATCTTTTTCATCCTCTCTACTATTAATGACGATTCAGATGGGGAAAAGTTACAATAAAAGGCGAAAAACCTCGCCTTTTTATTGAATGATGGTACCGTGTCGCCCGTCGATGGCGGTGGCGAGGGTGATGATGACCCGTCTGACCCCTGCGTCGATGGCAGAAAGGGCATTCTCAATCTTGGGCAGCATACCACCGCTGATGGTACCGTTTTCTTTATATTTAATATAGTCCGCGTGCGTGATGGTGGGGATGACGGAGTCGTCATCGTCCGGATGGCGGAGCACACCTTTCTTCTCAAAGGAGAAGATCAGTGTCACATCGTAATAGCGGGCGAGGGCCTTGGCAGTCTCACTGGCGATGGTGTCAGCATTGGTATTGAGGATATTGCCCTGGCCGTCATGGGTCAGCGGTGCCATCACAGGGGTGATGCCTTCCTCAATCAGTCTACTGAGCATCTTACCGTCAGCCTGGTCTACATCGCCCACATATCCGAAATCAACCCCATCCTTGATGGGGCGCTTGTGACTGTGGATGACATTGATGTCAGCACCTGTCAGTCCGAGGGCGTTGACACCGTTGGCCTGCAGACGGGCCACGAGGTTTTTGTTCACCAGTCCGCCATAGACCATCGTCACTACGCTGAGCATATCAGCATCGGTGATGCGACGGCCATTGACCATCTTCGACTCAATGCCAAGAGCCTCTGCAACCTTCGTCGCCTTGCGACCTCCCCCATGCACCAGCACCTTCCTGCCCTCAATGGCAGAGAAGTCCCTGAGGAGTTGTGAGAGTTGGGCCTCGTCCTCCACGACAGCGCCTCCAACTTTTATGATTGTTAGTTTCTCTTTCATCATTCCAGGTAGGTATAGCCATAGAGGCCGGAGCGATAGTTACTGAGGAATTCCTTGCCTTCTTCGAGGGAGATCTTCCCCTGCTTCACACTCTTGGCGACCCACATTTCCAACTGGCGCACCAGTTTCTTCGGATTATACTGCACGTATTCGAGCACCTCCTCCACCGTCTCACCGTCGATGATCTGGTCGATATGGTATCTGCCGTCTTTCACGGAGATATGGACGGCATTGGTGTCACCGAAGAGATTGTGCATGTCACCGAGAATCTCCTGGTAGGCTCCCACGAGGAACACACCGAGGTAATAGGGCTCGTTTTTCTTCAAAGCGTGTACGGGCAGGGCATGGGCATTATGGCGGTTGGTGGTGAAGTTCGCAATCTTACCGTCACTGTCGCAGGTGATGTCCTGAATGGTGGCGTTGCGGGTAGGCCGTTCGTCAAGTCGCTGGATGGGCATAATCGGAAAGACCTGGTCGATGGCCCACGAGTCGCTGAGGCTCTGGAAGAGCGAGAAGTTACAAAAGTACTTGTCGGCAAGGAGTTTGTCGATCTTCATCAATTCCTCAGGGATATGTTTCAGGCTCTTGGCCAGGGCATGGATCTCGTGACAGACACTCCAATACATCGCCTCTACTTCTGCACGGGTTTTCAGGTCAACGATACCATGACTGAACAAGTCGAGTACCTCTTCACGGATCTGTTCAGCATCATGCCAGTCCTCCAATACATTGCGAGGCGAGAGGTTGTCCCAGATTTCATAGAGATCCTTCACCAGCTGGTGACTGTTCTCATCCGGTTCGAACTCCTCCGGCATCTCAGGGAGTGAGGCCGTTTCCAGGACATCAATCACTAATACGGAGTGGTGAGCAGCCAAAGAGCGTCCACTCTCGGTAATGATATTGGGGTGGGGCAGGTCGTTCTTGTTGGCAGCATCCACGAAGGTGTAGATACAGTCGTTGACATATTCCTGGATGGAGTAGTTGACAGAAGACTCACTCGATGGGGAACGGGTTCCGTCGTAGTCGACACCCAGACCACCGCCACAGTCTACGAAGTCCACATTATAACCCATCTTATGCAGTTGGATATAGAACTGCGAGGCCTCTCTCAGTGCCGTCTGGATGCGGCGGATCTTGGTGATCTGGCTTCCGATATGGAAGTGGATGAGGCGCAGGCAGTCGCGCATATCTTTCTTGTCCAGGAGTTCAAGAGCCTCTAAGAGTTCTGCACTGGTCAGACCGAACTTACTGGCATCGCCGCCGCTCTCCTCCCATTTGCCAGAGCCACTGGAAGCGAGTTTGATTCGGATACCGATGTTCGGACGGATATTCATCTTCTTGGCCTCACGGGCAATGATCTCCAGTTCGTTCATCTTCTCCACGACGATGAAGATCTGCTTGCCCATCTTCTGGGCCAACAGAGCCAGTTCGATGTAACTCTGATCTTTGTAGCCGTTGCAGACAATAATCGAGTCGCTCTGACACTGCATGGCGATGACTGCATGCAGTTCTGGCTTTGAACCGGCTTCCAGTCCCAGGTTGAACTTCCGTCCGTGAGAGATAATCTCCTCTACCACGGGCTGCATCTGGTTCACCTTGATGGGATAGACCACGTAGTTCTCACCTTTGTAGTCGTACTCCTCCGATGCTTTCTTGAAACAACTCCAGGTCTTCTCGATACGGTTGTCGAGGATATCCGGGAAACGGAGCAGGACAGGTGACGTGACATCACGCAGTGCCAGTTCGTCCATCACTTCACGCAGGTCGATCTGCGTGTCATTCTTACATGGTGAGACGTAGACATCGCCTTTTTCGTTGATGCCAAAATAGGAGGTCCCCCAACCATTGATGTTGTAGAGTTCCTTGGAGTCTTCAATAGTCCATTTTTTCATATATTCAATAACTTTCTAACCTGGGCTACGCTGTTCTTGATCTTGGTAAAGTCGTCCATCAGACTGACATCGAGAGAATAGGCAGCCTTCGTATAGAAAGGCTCCCGCTTTTCCAGTTGCTCACGGATGAAGACAATCAGTTCGTCCTGACTCTTTCCGCGCAGCAACGGACGGTCGTTCTTGCTCATGGCCAGGTGCTTGCAGAGTACCTCCGGATCTGCTTTCAGATAGACCACAGGTGCCTGCTGGTTCATGTAGTCGATATTATCGAAGAAACAGGGCGTACCTCCCCCGCAACTGATGACGACATCCTCAAACTCGGCCACTTCGTGGAGCATATTCCGTTCTATCTGTCGGAAACCATCTTCGCCACGCTCCTCGAAGATCTGGGCAATGGTCTTGCGCATCCGATTGGAAATATACCAGTCGAGGTCGTAGAAGGTGATGCCCAGTTCCTGTGCGAGTGCTTTGCCGATGGTTGTCTTGCCGGCACCCATGTAGCCAATGAGGATGACTCTCTTCATGCCTTATTGATAATCTTCATGCATTCCTCGTAAGTGAGGTCTGCCACTTTTTCGTGCATTGACTTTGGCAGACGGAAGTTCTTCCCGTCATAAACCAGGTAAGGACCGTAGCGTCCGTTCAGGATCTCCAACTTGGGATCCTCCATGAAGAATTTCAGATGTTTCTTCGTCTCTTGCTGACGTTTCTCGTTGATCAGTTCGATGGCCTTCTCAAGGGTGATGGTCATCGGGTCTTCATCCTTGGGTAGCGACGTGAACTTCCGGTCGTGCAGCACATAAGGTCCAAAGCGACCCGTACCAATGGTGACGGTCATCCCTTCATAACTACCAAGTGTACGGGGCAACTTGAAGAGTTCGAGTGCCTCGTCAAGGGTGATCGTCTCCATGCTCTGTTCCTTGGGTAACTGGGCAAACAGGGGTTTCTCCTGATCATCGGCAGTGCCAATCTGAACCACAGGGCCAAAACGTCCGATCTTCACGAAGACGGGTCTGCCGGTCTTCGGGTCAGCACCCAATTGGCGTTCACCAGCCTTATGTTCCTGTCGACTGTTCATGGTGTCTTCTACGGCAGGCTCGAAATCCTTGTAGAAATCCTTCAGCATCGACTTCCATTTCTCGTTTCCTTCGGCAATCTTATCGAAGTCCTGTTCCACCTTGGCGGTAAAATTATAGTCCATGATTTCACTGAAGTGTTCCATCAGGAAGTCATTCACCACGATGCCAATATCCGTCGGCAACAGTTTACCTTTGTCTGACCCAACCAGTTCCTTGCGCTTCTTCTGGGTGATTTGTTTCCCTTTCAGGATATCCACGGTATAGGTGCGTTCCTCACCTTTCTTGTCGCCTTTCTGGACATATTCGCGCTGTTGGATGGTAGAGATAGTCGGAGCGTATGTTGACGGACGACCAATGCCCAACTCTTCCAGTTTGTGCACGAGACTGGCCTCCGTATAGCGCTGGGGACCCTGGGTGAAACGTTCTGTGGCCTGGATCTCACGACGCGTCAGTTCCTGACCTTTCTTCAACGGGGGCAGGATATGGGCGTACTCGTCCTGTGGCTCCTCATCGTCGACGGACTCACGGTAGACCTTGATAAAACCATCGAACTTCACCACCTCTCCCTGTGCTACAAACACGTCATCGGTAGTAGAGATATTGATATTGACAGTTGTCTTCTCAATCTCCGCATCAGCCATCTGACTGGCGATGGTGCGTTTCCAGATGAGTTCGTAGAGGCGCTTTTCCTGAGCCGTTCCCTCTATCTCTGTCTGATTCATATAGGTGGGACGGATGGCTTCGTGGGCCTCCTGGGCACCTTTGGAACTGGTATGATACTGGCGTGTCTTGCTGTACTCTTCTCCATAGAGATTCACGATCTCCTGTTTGCTGGCACCTAAACAGAGTTTCGACAGGTTGACAGAGTCGGTACGCATATAGGTGATACGTCCGCTTTCATAAAGGTGCTGTGCCACCATCATGGTCTGACTCACGGTGAAGCCCAGTTTACGGGCAGCCTCCTGTTGCAGCGTGGAGGTGGTGAATGGGGGAGCAGGCGTCCGCTTCATCGGTTTCTTGTTGATGCTCTCCACCGTAAAGGTGGCCTCCTTGCATTTCTCCAGGAAATCGGTGACCTCCTCGTAGGTTTTGAGTTTGCTGACCAACTGGGCCTTGACCTCCGTGGCAGAGCCATCAGGGTTGGTGATGGCAAACGTACCATAGACATTATAGAAGGGCTCGCTCTTGAAGTCCTGGATCTCCCGTTCACGCTCCACGATGAGGCGAACGGCCACACTCTGTACACGACCGGCAGAGAGGGCAGGCTTTACCTTGCGCCACAGTACGGGTGAGAGTTTGAAGCCTACCAGACGGTCGAGCACACGACGGGCCTGCTGGGCATTCACCAGGTTCATGTCAAGATGTCTGGGATGCTCGATGGCTTCTAAGATGGCGGGTTTGGTGATCTCATGGAAGACGATACGGTTGGTCTTTTCTTCGTCCAGTCCCAGCACCTCGCACAGGTGCCAGGAGATGGCTTCTCCCTCGCGGTCTTCATCGGATGCCAGCCAGACCTTCTCGGCCTTTCTCGCATTGGACTTCAGTTCGCTGACGAGTTTCTTTTTGTCATCGGGTATTTCGTATTCTGGCTCGAGCGTATCATCGTCGATGCTCAGTTCTTTCTTTTTCAGATCCCGGATGTGACCGTAACTCGACGTGACCTTGAATTCGTCACCCAGGAACTTTTCTATGGTCTTCGCCTTAGCAGGAGACTCTACAATTACAAGATTTTTTTGCATACTTTGTGCCGTTATATTAACTTTGGGCTGCAAAAGTAAGCAAAAAAGTTTCTCCCACCTTATTTATATAGAGGAATTTTAGTTTTATTAACGATTTCTTTGTAAAAAGGTATGCACAGCCTGACGGATGGAACGCAATCCGAAACGCTCTACATACACCTCGCGCAATGGGACCCAGAAACAGGCGGCCGCATCGTCAGCGGCCCTGATGACGACATCATCCTCTACATGACAGACAAAGAACAGGTCGAGGGTGTGGATATCCATCCCTGAATAGGGATAGACATTGGGAATGGAGAAGAGATAGGTCACCTGTGTGCAGTCAATCGTGAGACCGGTTTCCTCCAGGATCTCCCTGACCATCCCTTGTTCAGCCGTCTCGTCATTATCCACGAAACCTCCGGGCAGGTCGAGGGTGTCCTTGGCTGGCTCTTTGCCCCTGCGGGTCACCAGCAACTCCCCTTTCCCATTCAGGATGAAGGCTGCCGTAGAGGCCCTTGGATTCTGGTAATAGGTGAATCCGCAACAGGAACAATGTCTGCTCAGGGCATTGTTGATCTCGAAGTCGGGACTACCGCACTTCGGACAGAACCTGAATAATTCCAAGGGATGCTCTTTCATTTTCACCAGTTGTCTGTACGGAAGGGGAAGAGCGGCATATTACCCCCATTATGGACATTGCCGATCTGGAAATTCTTGAAACAATAGCGCACCGCCACAGGTTTTTGGACTTCTGGCGAGGTGACGATGATAGCCTCGTCCCAGTAGCCGCCACCGGGCTGCCAGAAATGCTTGGCACTGGCAGGGTGGAACACCTTGTCGTCGCCTGCAATCTCGAAGCCTTCCATCTGTTCAAAGGGGGCATCGCACCAGTAGTTGTCCTGCGTATGGATGAAGACGGTATCGTTCTTGATGGTCATATCCTTATACGACGAACTCTTGTATTGAATCGTTTCAAAGCCGTAGTCACGGTTCAGGGCTGTGAAGGCAAGGCGCTCTCCTACGGGTTGTTTCTGGGCGGGGTGTATCTGCGAATACTCGTAGGGATAGACGAGGTCGTTGGTGCACACCAGACTGCTATTGGGAATGATCTGTGCAGCCTTCCACTGCTGTTCGCGAAGGAGGGCACCGCTGAGACCGTCCACTTTGCCGTCGTCGTAGGCCCAGGGGGCTATCTGGACGAAATAGAAAGGTATCTCCCCCAGTCCGAACTGCTTTCGCCACTGTTCCACCAGCAGTTTCAGGCGCTGTGAGTACTGGTCGCCCGGGTCGCCCACATTCGAGCAACCCTGATAAAAGAGAATACCCTTGACGGTATAGTTCAGGATGGGGTTGAAGGTACCGTTGCCCCAGAGCAGACTACGGTGATAGTCCCATTCTGCCCATTTCTGGCAGATCGCTACGGAGTCGGTGGGGTCGCTGGTATATTTCTCTAAATTCTCCTTGGTGAGCCAACTCTCCACACGTGTTCCTCCTTTGTTGGCTTCAATGATACCTACGGGGATGTCGAGCGTACGACTCAGCAGACGGGCGAAGAAATAGCCTGTGGCAGAGAATTCTCCCACCGTCTTGGGCGAGCACTGGCGCCATTCGCACTGGGCATCGTCCTGAGGCGTGGCACGCATCACACTGGGGATCTTCACGCTGCGCACGCCCTTGGAGTGGATGGCATCAAGGATATGGTGGTTGTAATCTTCCACGGGACACATGCCAAAGCCCTTGACGGGCATCTCCATATTTGACTGTCCTGCGCACACCCACACCTCACCAGCCACGACATTGTAGATGGTCAGGGGTTCCCCGTCGTCGAAGGTGACTGACAGGGGCGTATAGGATGCCTTCGGGGTCCTCACCTTCACCAGCCATTTGCCGTCCTTGTCAGCCTTGGCAGTGGCTGTCTCATTACTCCAGGAGGTGGTCACCTTCACGGTCTTGCCAGCCTTGGCCCAGCCCCAGAGACGCACATCCGTCTGCTGCTGCAAGACCATATGGTCGCTGATGAGATGCGGCAGCCTGACCTTGCCCTGGGCTGTCATCATCAGCACTCCTAATGTCAATAGCGTCAGAAATCTTCTCATATCATTACATTTCATTTCTTCAACTTACAGCAGTTTTCTGATTTCTGCCTCCAAATCCTTGATCTGGGCAGAACGCTTCACGAGGTTGTTGCCACGATCGATGAGGAAGAATTCGGGTATCGACTGGATGTTGTAGAGCAGCAGTTGTTGCGACTGGACACCATCCGCATCACGCACACTGACCCACGGCAGGGCGGCTGTCTGCTGTTTCCAGAAATGCTCATCCGGGTCAAGGCTGACCTGATAGACCTCAAAGCCCTGGGCCTGATACTTGTTGTAGAGTTCGCGGAGCATCAGGATACGGGCAGGGGAATCTTTCAGGGCAAAGACGTGGAAGTCGAGCAGCACGACCTTGCCCTTCAGGTCTGTCAGATGACGCACCTGACCTTTATTGTCAGTCAGTGCTATATCGAGCACACCAGCCTCTGATACCTTACTGGCATCGATGGTCTGGTTCTGTTGCTCTTCCACGATGCGCTGGTTCTTCATACCCTCGATGGCGATATTGTGCAGGTTCTGTCCGCGTTCTGCATGGGGGTAGTAGGTGTCCCAACTGGTGGCCACGGCGGCAAACACCTTGATGTCGTCCTTGTTGCTGCGGGGGTTGAAGAGCAGCCAGTTGCCAAGGGTCTGGAACAGGGCGAAATAACTGTAGGCCTTCATAGGCTCCTTGAAAATGTAGTTGGTCTTGATGTCCTGTTTGTAGATATCGATGAGTTTCAGGATACTGTCATTGGCCTCGTCCACGCCCAACTCGGTGTTCTGCTGGATGGCCATAGCCTGCTTATGCAGGTCGATTTGTCTCAGGGCCAGTTCCTTGATCTTCTGGCAGTTGTCAGAGCCGCTCACCTCGTAGTTTGTGGCCATCTGCGGATACTGGGCCTGGATGGTGACGGTCTCTGTAGAGTCGATACTGACATTGATGATCTGGTCAGAGATCCTCAGGCGATAGAACTCCGGAGCAGTAGGGGCGGCGTCGCTGAAAGAGAACTGACCGTCCTCGTCCAGTTTCACGGAGTCGAGCACATTCACCTGCTCAATCCCCACGTTCTCGAAGTAGAGCACGGAGTCCTTGGCATTGGCAATCTGACCCTCTACATGGAATTTGTTGTTGTCGCATGAGGCGATGGTTGTTGCAGCCAGAATGACGACGGCTGCCTTCCAGAAATTTTTCATATTTTTTCTTTTTTTATTTCGAAATTCACGCTGCAAAGGTAGTACATTTTTCATAAAAAACGAAAAATATTGCCGATTTCTTCGTTTTTTAATATAATAATGTGTAACTTTGCGCCGTTTTTAGCGACCCTCAGCGTATGGGTCGCACTGAAGTTTTTTATTTTTAGATGTTTTAAACAAGATGAACGTAATTACAAAGACCATTCAACTGGCTGATGGAAGAACCATCACCATTGAAACCGGGAAAGTGGCAAAACAGACTGATGGTGCCGTCATGCTGACGATGAACAACACCGTACTCCTGGCCACTGTTTGTGCCGCAAAAGATGCAGTTCCCGGAACCGATTTCATGCCGCTGCAGGTAGACTATCGCGAACAGTACAGTGCCGCTGGCCGTTTCCCTGGGGGATTCACCAAGCGCGAAGGCAAGGCCTCAGACAATGAAATCCTCACATCCCGACTGGTGGACCGTGTGCTTCGTCCACTGTTTCCAAGTAACTATCACGCAGAAGTATTCGTAAACGTCATGCTGCTCAGCGCCGACGGTGTTGACCAGCCTGATGCCCTGGCAGGCT